>NZ_QJHD01000032.1:0-59512 GCF_003184505.1 Blautia sp. BCRC 81119
TGGATGATTATCTGCCTTGGAATCCTCTTGTAAAAGAATTCTGTCGATAACCGTTGACCTTTTAGTATAAAAGGCTGACGGTTATTTTTCTATACACTGTTTTATTTGACGCTTACGAAATAAACTCTCCTTATGGGTATAATATAAAGAAACTACCAATACCTCAAAGGAGGGATTTTATGATAGAACAGCTCATTGCTGAAGCAACCGAATGTGATTTCAAAGTTGCTCTCGAAATAAAAAAGCCAAAAAGCTGGTTAAAAAGTGTCAGTGCCTTTTCCAATGGAATTGGCGGCACTCTGTTTTTCGGAGTCTCCGATGACCGGGAACCTATCGGCTTGTCCGATGTTCAAAAGGATGCTGAAGCGATCAGCCGCTTAATCAAAGAACGTATCACACCATTACCGCAGTTTATCTTAAAGCCATTGCAGGAAGATGGTAAAAACCTGTTGGCTCTGGAGGTTTCTCCTGGCCGCAGCACCCCATACTATTACAAGGCAGACGGAGTAATGGAAGCATACATCCGTGTTGGAAATGAAAGCGTAATTGCACCGGATTACATTGTGAATGAACTGATCTTAAAGGGAACCAATCAGTCCTTTGATACCCTAACAACAGACGCGGTAAAAAAGGATTACAGCTTTACACTTCTGGAAGCAACCTATCTGGAACGGACTGGTCTCCGCTTTGAGCCATCCGATTATGTCTCCTTCGGTTTGGCTGACAAAAATGGGTTCTTGACCAATGCCGGAAAGCTCATGACCGATCAGCACACAGTTTATAACTCCCGTATGTTCTGTACCCGGTGGAATGGCTTGGAAAAAGGCTCTATCTTTGATGATGCGCTGGACGATAAAGAATACGAAGGGAATCTGATTTATCTACTGAAAAGCGGCAGTGAATTTATTCGCAATAATTCCAAAGTCCGTTTTGTCAAAGAGGCACAGTATCGTGTAGACAAGCCGGATTATGCTGAACGAGCTGTGACAGAGGCTCTTGTCAATGCGCTTATCCATCGTGATTATATTGTGCTTGGCAGCGAAATCCATATTGATATGTTTGATGATCGGGTGGAAATCACATCTCCTGGCGGTATGTTTGGCGGCGGCTCAATTCAGGAATACGATATTTACAGTATCCGTTCCATGCGGCGAAACCCTGTGATTGCTGACCTGTTCCACCGCATGAAGTACATGGAACGCCGTGGAAGTGGCCTACGCAAAATCGTCAGTGAAACCGAAAAGCTACCTGGATATACAGCGGCATATAAGCCTGAATTTTCCTCAACAGCAACAGATTTCAGGGTCATCTTGAAAAATGTAAACTACAACTTAGAGGATGACACCCACCAAGTTATCCACCAAGTTACCCACCAAGATATTGAACTATCAACGGTGTCCAAACAGATTTTGGCTTTTTGCACAACACCAAAATCCAAGAAAGAGCTTGCAGTATTTTGCGGCTTCAAAGATTTAAGAAACTTCACTTTGAAGCATATCAATCCGCTTTTAGAATCCGGGCAATTAGAAATGACTATTCCCGATAAACCTAAAAGTCGCAATCAAAAATATATTACAGTTCGTTCCGAATAAACAGAGAAGCAGGGCAGTGGGTCTCATCTCCCATTGTCCTGCTTCTTTTCATTCCAAATTATATTCACATCATTTACCCATACACCCAATCCTGGATCGCAAATTTCAAACTCTGCACCTTGCTCAGCAGCCAGATCGCAGCCAGCGGCAGCCCCATCGGGCTAATCAAAAATGCCATAACCAGCAAAATCACACCATTCTGCGGGGAATAGGTAATCAGCACAGCCACGCCAAGCAGAGCAATTACCGTGCTGAGTAGACCAAGCACCAGACCGGATATGTAGATCAGCCCCGTGCAGAGCCAGACAAAAAGCGTCAACACCAAAATGACCGGTGCAGTTACGATCATTAGCAGACATTTCAAAATCTTCATTTCTGTTCCTCCTTCCAACGCTCCAGATACTGTTTGCATAGGGCATCCGCTTCTCTCTCATCATCTTCCGTCACTTCCCGTTTTCCTTTGGTCAGTTCAATCTCCAGATAAGTCCGGTAATCATCGGCTAAGAGGTCGAACAGTTCCTTGGGAGTATGGCACACCTCGCCAGAGCAATAGTGAAAATCTTGGTCAAATTCAACTCTTACACATCCATGGCGGCTGATATAAACTTCTATGGTCTCGTCTGCGGTTAGGTAATCCGCAAAAATCTCCAGCACCTTTTCAAAGGTCAGCATCTGTTTTCACTCCTTTGCTACGCTTCTTATTCTACTCATATTATCCGGTACGGACAGGCAAAAGACAAGGATACAGACAAAAAGAAAAAGCGGAGGAAGGTGCGGCGAAGAAACGCCGTTCCTCCCTCCGCAAATGGAGTATCTATCCCTGTTATGAAAGTTTGGAGAGTTGGGTAAGGATTTCCTTCACACCCTCCCACAGTTGTTCCTGCCGCTGGGATATATCCTCCAAGTCAGCATTATAAACCCGCCCGGTCTCATGCACTTTGTGGGTCAGCTGGTTCAAGTTGTTGCTGCTCCGGCGCAGCAGGGATACCAGCTCCTTCAGCTCTGGCAGTTCCAGCTTGACCACATAACCATCCAGCGCCATTTTCCGCAGATAAGCGCTCAAATTCTCTGTCCCGTATTGCTGCATCTTTTGATGGATCAGTTCCAGTTCTTCTGCGGACACCCAAAACAAAACCGGCACATCCCGCTTGCGCTTTGCCATGGTTATCGCTCCGGCTCCCGTTTTTTCGGGGTGGCAGGCTTGCGGGCAGGCGGTTCCTGCTTGAGCTTTTGCAGGACAGAGCTTTTCTGCTGTTCTTGAGCGACTTTTCGGAACTGTCTGGTGAACAGGTCGGTCAAACCGGGATTGACCTGATCTACCACCAGATAGGCACAGTGGCGGGAAGCGCCGCTGTCCTCCAGCGTAGGAATGGTTTTTGCCCATGCTTTATTGTCCTGAGAGATACGCCCGTCATAGTTCTTGCGCTGGATGGTGTTGGCAAGAATAAACTGTACCCGTTCCGTCCCGAACTTTTCCAGCACATCTTTGACCGCAGCCTCCGTATCCAGCCGATTCTCTGCATAGTGGGCGCTGATGGTCTGCGCAATGGCTTCTTTGCAGGCGCTGTTCGCCTGATATGAGAGGTTGTACTGTGCCATTTCCCCATGCTCGGACGCATAGGCAGCAGAATATGGATAGACCGGTGTTGTTCGCAGTTCCTCTTTGGCTCTGCACACATCGTCGGCACGGCTTTCAATGCTGTCCCGGATCACACCCATATAGCCGGTCTCCAGCTTTTCAAAATAGCGGTACACATCCGTCAATGGAGAGGGAGATTCCAAAAGTGCCTGAGCCTGGGTGTCGGTCAACTCCAGTTCCTCCATTGCCATCACGATGTCCTCGCGGATGGTGTACTCATAGGCATGGTTTAAGACTTCTTCCGGGGGCTGGCTTTTCAGCCAGTCCCGGAACTTGTCCTGTTCGGCAGCCATCTTTTCATAAAGAGCTGTATTCAGATCGTTAGTATTCATGTTATCGCACCTCCTCATGCTGTTTTGGTTTCTTGTCTGTACTGCGGGGTTGCACCGGGCGTTTTAGGTTATCCAGCACCGAAGGCCGTGTGCTTTTGGCAACAACAGACTCGGTGTGTGCCTGCCCCTTTCCGTCGATGTTGAGCAGGGTATCCAGCTCCACCAGACGGGCGTTTTTGCTTCTCAGTTCTTCTTCATAAAGGAATGGCTTTCCGACTTCCTCCTTTGCGGCAGCCTGCTGCTGATAGAGGTTATCCAGCTGGGCCTTTGCCGCCTCCAGACGCTGGGGCATCTGGGCGAGGGCATTGTCGATACGGGTAAGATTTCCGCGAGGGTCTGTACCAAGGGTTGCCCGGTGGGTCATCTGTCCTTTCAGCAGGAGCGTATACTCCTGTTTCCATGCGGAAAATTCCACGGATATGGCATAGCCCCGGTAGCTGCCGATCTGCACCGGATCGGAGGTTTTGACCTCCTTGCAGGCATCCAAAAGGGCTGCACCGGCGTTCTCCTTATCGGTCAGCAGGTCGCCCCGGATCTCCATACCGGCAAAGCCGTTCTCCGGGTGCGGGTGAGCTGCCAAAACCTCCAGGTCAGATTCAAAGCCCTTGATAAAGCCCTTGTGTTTTTCAATCTCCTCCGGGAAGTATTTGAGCAGCTGGTCCTCCAGACGATATTGCTTGCTCTGGTGGTCGGCTTTCATCAGCTTCAGGCGGGATACCTCCACATCCAAATCCATACGCTCCTTGATGCGGGGATCTCCGGCACACAGAGCCTTGATCTCGGCAAAACTCAGGGCGGTTTCATCCACATCATCGCAGGAGCGAACCGGACTTTTGCTGGTCATGATCTGGCTGATAAATTTCTGCTTGTTCTCCACCGTCTGCCAGAGGTATGCGTCAAAAGTTCCTTCTGTCACATAGCGGTACACATGGACAAGGGGGTTCTGGTTGCCCTGGCGCTCGATACGGCCCTTGCGCTGGGCAAGGTCTCCCGGTCTCCACGGACAGTCCAGGTCATGAAGTGCCACCAGACGGTCCTGCACATTGGTGCCTGCGCCCATCTTGGCGGTGCTTCCCAAAAGGACACGAACCTGACCGGTACGGACTTTAGAGAACAGCTCCTTTTTCCGCACTTCGGTATTGGCTTCATGGATAAAAGCGATCTGGTCGGCAGGCATCCCCTGGGCAATGAGTTTCTGACGAATATCGTCATATACCGTAAAGACCGGTTCCTGCTCCGGCAGAGGCACAGCGCCTTCCAGTGCGTGAAGCAGTGGATTATCCAGCGTTTTCGCCGCCTTGCTTACAGGAGCTTTTGCCTGCGGGGTAGAAATGTCGCAGAACACCAGCTGGGTCAGCTTGTCAGCTTTGCCGTCCCGCCAGATCTGCATGATGTTGTCCACGCACTGATTGACCTTTGTTCCGGGTTCATCCGGCAGCATCTGGTTGACGATCCTCTGGTCAAGCCCCAGCTTGCGGCCATCCGAGGTAATCTTGAGCATATTATCCTGGGACGGGTCAACGGTTCCGCTGTGTACCAGCGATGCGCGCTCCGAAAGAGCCTTGACCATTTCCTGCTGATGTTCGGTGGGTTGCGCCACGATGTTGTGGTACTCCACTTCCGGGGTAGGGAGATTTAACTGGTCGGCAGTCTTAATGTCGGCCACTTCTTTGAACAGGTTCATCAGCTCAGGCAAGTTAAAGAACTTGCTGAATCTCGTTCTTGCCCGGTAGCCGGTGCCTTCGGGGTCGAGTTTGTCAAGATACTTTTTGTGGATTTTCTAAATTAAACGATTTGTCCGTAAAGAAGCCGCCCAAAACCTCGTGCTTGCAGATGTCCTGAAACACCGTATTCAAAGGCTTTTTGGCCCTTTCGGACTGCTTTACATTTACGATGAATGTTGTCTTTCCAATTCGCTGTGAATAAGAATATTTCTGTTCTTTCATATAGTCCGTTCCTCTCTTTCATAAAATTTGATTGCTGGGCATTCACATTAGAACACCTAGTAACCGCAGATTTTCAATATATCAAGAAGTCATTAAGTCGTGAGTATAATGGAAAAGGTTATCTTTCCATACCACGCTTACTCCTGCGAGCCTTGATACGCTCCTGCCTTTCTTTTTCCCTTGCTTCTTTTTCGGCTCGTTCCTGTGCTTCCTTAAAAGAAAAAAGTTGCTTCACTTTTTCGGTAAAAAGTTTAGCAACTTCAGGAAAATGCTCCAATGCTTGAAGAAAAGGTCTGCACTTTTCTTTCAGCTCGTTGTATTTAGTTTTCATTCTTTCAAGTGCGTTTGCACAGTCAAAATATTTCTGTCGGTAATAATTGGCACTCTGTTTTAATTCATTGATTTCCGCACGACTTGTAATGCCCTCTTTGGCAAGGGCGGTCAGTTGGGAATAATCCTCTTTGGAGATTGCCATTTTACCCGTGATTGTTTTCTGCCCCATACTGTCAATCTCGTTATAGGTTTTGGAAACATTATGGGCAGGTTCATATTTTATTTGTTCACGCTGAATATGCTTCTGTAACTGCTCCAAGCGTTCTTTGTCCTGCTTGATTTGATATTGCAGGGAAGTCAAATGCTCTGCGGTACTTCCGTATCCGCCACGCTGAAAGCCTTTGAAACCTCTTTCTGTCATATGATTGAACAACTCATCTTGCAGAATACTGTATGAAGCTCGGAACATCGGCTTTCCGTTTTTTCTGAGAAGCGGATTGCCTTTTTCATCGGTCAGTGGAATATCCGATTTCCATTTCTTTGAATGGCTAATTTGATGAACAACTTCCTTAACCGTTCCTCGCAGTTTTTCATCTTTGCAACGCTTACTCCATAGGATTTCTTTTTCCACCACAGGCAGAACCATAGCGTGAAGATGATAGTGATAAACCTCTTTTCCAAGTTCCTCGGTTGCCGCTACATTGATTTCATCAGCGTGCATTACAGCCGATATAACATTGTCAGCACCGAATTTTTCCTCGATGAAATGATAGGCTTCTTCATAAAACTGCTTTGCATACTCATAACCGCCGTTACGCTCGAAGTACATCGTATTCACATCAATCACAATCTCGTTAAAGAGTGTAGCGTCTTTCCTCAATCCACGAAGCGACACCAGACCGTCGTTTTCCATTTGCTTTAACTGTTCCATATAAGTCTGAGCAAAAGGCTTTTTGAAATGCACATTAAAAGGTATGCGTTCCTCAATGACATTCATATTTTCGTAGGTTTCATTTTTGCGTTCGTTATGCCTTTCCGCCTTGCTCACATCAGAAGCGGAATACTTTTTTACCCTTGCACAACTCATATCCGCCTTGTTTTCTTTCGCCATTTTCGTTCTCCTTTCTCGGCAGGGCGAAGCCGTTACACAACATTCTTTGAATGTGTGTAACCCACTATGACACTTTCAGACTTCGTCTGCAAAGATGTCGTGGGCAAGGGTGTTCCCCCTTGACCTCCTTTGATACCTCAATCATAAAAACAGACTGTCCCATCAGCAGACAATCTTTTTTTATTCTCTCGGTATATCGCCCATCGGCAAAGACCAATACCACAGAAAACCTTTCTTCGTTGAGATAACTCCTGCGTTTTTCTTTGCCTTTTTGATGGTCGATTTCTTGAACCCTGCGGCTTCAAGTTTTTCTTCACAATCCGAAGAAAGCATTTCTCCGTCTTTCAGCATTTCAATCAGAAATGCTTTTGCCTTGACTTCCTTATCGTTCGGTCTGCCAATTTTCGGGGCAAAGGATTGAAACGCTTCTTCTGCTGTCATTTCCATTTCGGAAATGAAGTCCACACCTTTCTCCGATACCTCAAACAGAATAGCAGAACCAGTCGGAGCAAGGTTGGATTTTACCTGCACCAAATATCTTTCC
The DNA here is from genome assembly GCF_003184505.1 of Blautia sp. BCRC 81119. NCBI lineage: Bacteria > Bacillati > Bacillota > Clostridia > Lachnospirales > Lachnospiraceae > Blautia > Blautia sp. BCRC 81119. Next base: position 7,438 of record NZ_QJHD01000032.1, read on the forward strand.
GCAGGTGCTTCTTTGTTCGGTGTGCGTGTGATTGCAAGAATGCTTCTTGCGGCACCCGCAATGTCAATCGAACCGTTGGTACGGTACAGAGGATTGGTATCCCTCATCTTGTTCATATGAGCGATAATCACAATCGCACAGCCCGTATCTTTCGCAACTGCTATCAGATGGTTAAACTCTGCTCGTGTTTCGTTAGCATTGTTCATAGAGCAGTTCTCTCCGATATAGGAACTCATCGGGTCAAGAATTAAAAGTCTTGCGTGGTACTTTTCGATTGCTTCTGCAATGCGGTTATCTCCAAAAGATAAGGTTTTTTCATCTTCCTTGATGAAGATAAGGTTTTCTCCATTGCCACCGGCAGAATTAAATCGGGGTACTACCGTATCGTCTGCGTCATCTTCCGTTGTCTGATAGATGATAGTCATAGGCTCGGTTTCTTCTCCATCAGTAAAGGGAAGTGGTTCTCCCTTTGAGAGCAGGGCGGCGATTGATAACATCAATTTGCTTTTCCCATCACCGGGATCGCCCTGCAACAGCGTAACCTTGCCGAACGGAATATACGGATACCACAGCCATTTCACTTCTTTCGGCTCAATTTCGCTTGCCTTGATAATTTCAAGAGGTACAGTTACATTCATTTCATTTTCAATCATTTTCATATTTCTTTGTTCTCCTTTTCGATAAATATTTTGGGCAATGCACCACAACACAGCGAAAACTCTGCTTACAGTCATTCCTGCATTTTCTGCAAAGCTCGTTGTAGGTAATGCGGTTTCGGTCATTCAGAAACAATGCCCACTCTTGTTTCCGTTTCTTGCTCATTCTCGGCATATCAATCCACCTTTCCAGTTGAAAATAGAAAAAACCACAGGGAAGATACATTAAGCCTTGTTTGTGTCATTTCTCGGGGCGAAAATCGGGGTAAATATCCCTTTCTAAGCCTTTCAAAAAATCACATAAGGTATTTGCACTAACCTGTGGTTATGTATTGAATTGTGGGTTTTGGGTAACAAAAAGCACCGTATTGCTACGATGTTTTTTGTTGTTCATATTCTATTTTTGATACTGATAAACTGGAAGTTATAGTGCTATCTTTTTCCATTTTCTAATCTTAGTTCTAAATGTTCCGAACGGAGCAACCGTGTTAACATGTATAAACTTGTATACTTCCCAGACCGCTGTTTTGGTTGCTTCATCGGCCCACTTTCTCATATGTGGCTCGAATAACTCTTCGTCGCTTAATGAGTCAATCATTTCATAAATCGAATTAATATTCTCTCTCAGCATATCTTTCAACTCCTGCAACGACAGATAAGCATATGTATCTGTAAACCATTGATATAATTCGCCAAGCTGATTCCACTTGAAATCATCCGAAGGAGTCTTGACATGAAGACCATTTCTTTCGTCTGATTCCCATTTAAGAACAAGAGTTGTCCAGCCAACCTGGTAAGCAAGATTTTCTGCTGGAGTTCTGTCAACTTCCTCAACTCTCTTATCTTTTAATGATTCCGGAATAATATCAAATTCTGAAATGTACTTTGCAAAACTTTTATTTATCTCGTTCTTAAGTTCATCTTTATTCTCGTATGTTCTCACTAGTCTATCTCCTCAAATTTCGATTTGTCGCTCACAAGCAAAAGCATTATACCACATCTTTACGAATTTTTCTACCACTTCGACTATACTCACAACTTAATGACTTCTTGAATACTTGCCGAAAAAGAAAAACTGCCATCGACTGACAGCAGTTTTCTTTCGGTTGGTACTCCGTTAGGAATACACAATGTCATTCAATACAATCTCGTCTGCACAGGCTCGAATGTTATTCATCTTTCCAACCCAGCGGAGCATATCCCTTGCTTTCAGTTCTTCTGTTACACCTTGCTTTCTTGCCATTTCCTTTATCAGATACTCTGCCATATCACGAGCCGAAGTATCAATTTCAGCAAGGTGTTCATATAACTTTCCGCTTGTCAGCAGAGTGTAATATAAAACTCGTTTGTGTTCTTTCAAATATCGCTCTCGCATTCTTCCGTACTTTGAGAGCAACGGCTTTTCTTCTGCGGTCAGGCAGGGGTAGTAATAATCTCCGACAAGTTCATATCGGATACCCGTTCTTTCGTCTGTGATAAATCTTTGCATTGCGGCTTCTCCTTTTCTCTTTTATGGTGGTAAAACTCCAAGGTTTTCTTATTGTGATTTACCCTTTGGCATTCTTCGGAGCAGAATTTCTGTTGGCTGTGTGTAGGCCAATAGGAATTGCCACACACAGCACATTCACGCTGTCGATAATAATGATTTCCTCGTTCTGCTTCTCGGTCGGCTTTCTTTTCGTCTTGCCTTGCTTGATAGCAGCATTCCTTTGAACAGAACACCTGTCGGTTGCTTGTCGGGATAAATTCCTTATTGCAATAAGGACAAACCTTTGTCTTGACGACCTCGCCACCGTTTTCAGCGATTTTCTGTGCCTTTCGCTTTTCTCGGTAGGCTTTTTCACGCTTACGCTGTCTTGCCAAGCGTTGTTGTTCTTCCTGCTTTTTCTGTGCTTCTATCTCGGCAAGTTCTTCTTCGGTATAGGCAATATCCACTTGACCGACATAGTTAAAATAAATATCGACCTTTTGTGTTCGTGCTTTTCCCACACCCTCTGCTTCATAAACCACAATCTTATCAACAAGTTCATTGAACATTGCATCGGAGATTTCCGTAGGATTTTTACACTTGCGTATCAGCGAAATGAAATGCTTAATATCAACGGAATTTACTTTTTCTTCGGCAAGTTCTGTTTTCATCGTTTCCATTTTCGTTTCCAGCTCAGCCTGCTCGTCATCATATTGTTTCATAAGTTGCTTATACTGTCTTTCGGGAAGTAAACCCGATATGAGATTTTCATACAAGCCACGAACAAGTGCGGAAAGTTCGTCATAGCGTTTCTGACAGCGTTGCAGTTCCGATTGATTGTGTTTCGGCTTTTCCTCCTGTTTTTCATTCCAAAGAGATTGCAGTTCCAAAGCAAAGGCTTGTTCATCGTTCAGAACAAATCTCGAAAAGCGTTTGACAGACGATAATATCAAGGCTTCAACATTATCGGCACTAATCGAATGACCTGTGCAACTGTTCACTCGGCTTGCATATCCACCGCAACGGTAAGAATACTGCACAGAACCGTCTTTTTTGCTGTAATGCGTTTGCAAAGTCATTCTTCTTCCGCAATCGGCACAATACAAATATCCGCTTAAACGGTTGCTGTGCGTTCCCCAAGCCGAAGCACGATTTACTCTACTCCTGCGTTTCTGAACGCTGTCCCAAAGTTCCTGCGATATGATAGGCTCGTGGGTATTATAAAACACATACTGCTCATCTTCATCGGTAGTCTTTCTCTTATGCAGTTTGAAATTGGTGCTGACCGACTTTCTCAAAACAGTATGCCCAAGATATTCCTGTCTGCTTAAAATCGTTCTAATGGCAGATATGCCCCAAATATAAGGGTCTGCAAACTTAATCCCGTTGTACTGTTCGGGGTGATATTCCTTTGCATATGCGGCAGGAATTAAAACCTTTTCTTCGGTCAGTATTTCCGCTATGGCTCGTGGACTTTTGCCCTCATTGGCAAGCAGAAAGATACGCTTTACCACCTCAGAAGCCACAGGATCAACAACAAGCGTCTGCTTATCGCTCGGCAGTCGGTTATACCCATAAGGGATTGAACCGCTACAACGCTTTCCGTCTTTCATTCGTGCGTCAAATACAGCCTTGATTTTATTGCTCGTGTCTTTGGCATAAAATTCGTTCATAATATTCAAAAACGGAGCAAAGTCATTATCCGAAGCATTGTTGCTGTCAATGCTGTTGTTGATTGCAAGAAAACGAACATCTTTTTGCGGAAACAGAATTTCCGTATAAAATCCGACTTGCAGATAGTTTCGCCCTAATCGGCTCATATCCTTAACAATCAATGTTCCGACATTTCCTGCTTCAATTTCCTTAATCAACGCTTGAAAGCCGGGGCGATTGAAATTTACACCCGAAAAACCATCGTCAGTAAAATGGCGGATATTCTCAAAGCCATTCCTACGGGCATAATCTTCGAGGTATTTTTTCTGATTGGTAATGGAATTACTCTCGCCATTCAGGTCATCATCTCTTGATAATCTCTCATAAAGTGCTGTAATTTTTGAAGTCCTTGACATTCTCTTAACCTCCTTCCTTATGTATTTTCAATTTAGGACAGTTAATCTTATCGTCCTATTAAAGTATAGCCCTCCGGTGCCAGCTCCAATGCTGTGACGGTCTCCCCAAAGCGGGAAGCCCAGCAGTCGAAGTGGGTCATGTTCAGCTCTTGCAAGCGTTCATACTGAAGGTAACGCTGCATGGTGTAAAGCTCGGTCATGGAGTTGCTGACCGGGGTGCCGGTGGCGAAAATCACGCCACGGTTTCCGGTGATCTCATCCATATAGCGGCACTTGGCAAACATATCGGAGGATTTCTGCGCGTCCGATGTGGAAAGACCAGCCACATTCCGCATTTTTGTGTATAGAAACAGGTTTTTATAGTTGTGGGCCTCGTCCACAAACAAACGGTCCACACCCAGCTGCTCGAAGGTTACCACATCGTCTTTTCGCCCCTCGGCTTGCAGCTTTTCCAGTCTGGCTTCCAGAGACTTTCTGGTACGCTCCAGCTGCTTGACGGTAAAACGCTCGCCGCCGCTGGCCTGCACCTCTGCGATGCCCTCGGTGATCTCGTCGATCTGCTCATAGAGAAGCCTTTCCTGGCGCTCCCGGCTGATGGGGATACGCTCAAACTGGCTGTGTCCCATGATGATGGCGTCGTAGTCACCGGTCGCAATACGGGCGCAGAACTTCTTGCGGTTATGGGTCTCAAAGTCCTTTTTGGTTGTGACTAAGATGTTGGCAGAAGGATAGAGGCGCAGAAACTCCGATGCCCACTGCTCAGTCAGGTGGTTGGGAACCACAAAGAGAGATTTCTGGCACAAGCCCAGGCGTTTGGCTTCCATCGCAGCGGCCACCATCTCAAAGGTTTTGCCCGCGCCTACTTCGTGTGCCAGCAGGGTATTTCCGCCATACAGCACATGAGCGATAGCGCTTTTCTGGTGTTCCCGCAGGGTAATGGCCGGGTTCATGCCGCCAAAAGTGATATGGCTGCCATCATACTCGCGGGGACGGGTAGAGTTCATTTCTTCGTTATACTGGCGTACCAAAGTCTGGCGGCGCTCCGGGTCTCTCCAGATCCAGTCCCTAAAGGCTTCCCGGATAGCCTGCTGTTTTTGGGCAGCCAGAGTGGTCTCCTTGGCGTTTAGTACGCGGCGCTCTTTTCCGTCTGCGTCCTCTATGGTGTCATAGATACGGACATCCCGCAGGTTCAGGCTGTCCTCCAAAATCTTATAAGCATTGGCACGGCTGGTTCCATAGGTAGTGTAAGCTGCCACATCGTTGTAGGATACAGAAGATTTCCCCTTGATCTGCCATTCAGCAGTAAAGGAGGAATAGTTGACCTCAATGCTGCGCTGGAGATAAAACGGGGTGTTGAAGGTCTCGTACATAAACTGCTGGATGTACTCCTTGTCAATCCAGGTAGCGCCCAGACGCACCTCAATTTCCGACGCATCCAGGTCTTTGGGCTGGGCGGCGGTAAGAGCTTCCACATTGACTGCAAAAGAAGGGTCCTGCTGTGCCGCCCGCTGCGCCTGACGCAGTTTTCGGCGTACATTGCCGGAAAGGTATTCATCAGCAGTCACATAATGGGGCGTTCCGTCCTGCTCCAACTGTCCCGGTACACGGAAGATTACGCCTTGCAGCTCTCCAGCCAGTGCTTCTTTTGTTTTTCCGGTAAGCTGGCTCATATAGTCCATATCCACGCAGGCTTTTTCCGAGATGGACACCGCCAGTGCTTCACTTGCCGTATCCACCACAGCCACCGCCTGATGGGGCTTGATGGTCCGCTTGGTGAACATATCTGCCTTACGTTCCAGTTTCCCGTCCTCGTCGATGACTTCCAGCGCACAGAGCAGGTAATAGGAAGAATCGTCTGCATAGGCCAGTCGGTTTGCACGGTCATTGATAAGGCCATATTTTGCAGAAAAGCTATCATAGAGGCTGTTCAGTTCCGCCTGCTTTTGGGTAATGGTGCTGTCTGGAACCGCTGCATCCATCTGAAGGTCGATCAGTTCCTGCACACAATCGCGCAGTCCCACAAGACCTTTTACGCGGGCTTCTGCGGTGGTGTTGAGATTCGGGCGCACCATGCGGCTGTTTTCCCGGTAGTACACCTGCCCGTCTACAATGGCATAGGAATAGTTCTTCACATTAGGATCGGCAGGAATGGAGGTGTCAATGGCTTCGCCTTCGCCCAGCTCCGGCAGCTCTGCCTCCTGATAAGTCCCATGAATGTACTTCACAGCATCATGCAGCTGGTCGGAAAGCTCCAGCCCCTCAATGGGATTCACGGTGTAGTCCATGCCATGGGCGGTGCTTTCCGGTTCCTGTCGGCCCAGCACCATTTCCGGGTGGCCCAGGAAATAGCGGTTGATGGCAAAGCCGTCCTGCGTCTGTCCGGTCTGGGTCCATTCCGGCACGATGTCCAACGGGCGGTCCCGCTTTTGGAGGAAGATGATGTCCGATACCACCTCGGCACCGGCATTCTTTTTGAATGCGTCATTAGGCAGACGGATAGCTCCCAGCAGCTCAGCACGCTGGGCAAGATAGCGGCGCACGGTGGAATCCTTGGCGTCCATGGTATATCGAGAGGTCACAAAAGCTACCACACCGCCGGGACGCACCTGATCCAGTGCTTTGGCAAAAAAATAGTTATGAATACTGAAATTCAGCTTGTTGTAGGCTTTGTCGTTGACCTGATACTGACCAAACGGCACATTGCCGATGGCAAGGTCAAAGAAGTCACGCCTGTCGGTGGTCTCAAAGCCGCCTACTGTGATGTCCGCCTTGGGATAGAGCTGCTTTGCGATGCGCCCGGAAACCGGGTCCAGCTCCACGCCGTACAAATGGCTGTTTCGCATTTTCTCCGGCAGCATACCAAAGAAATTGCCCACACCCATAGACGGCTCCAGAATATTTCCGGTCTCAAATCCCATACGGTCCACCGCTTCATAGATGGCCTGAATGACCGTAGGGCTGGTGTAATGGGCGTTTAAGGTGGAGCTTCTGGCGGCGGCATATTCCGACCGGGTCAGCAGTTCTTTTAGCTGGGCATACTCTAAAGCCCATGCCGGTTTCTCTGGGTCAAAGGCATCTGAAAGACCGCCCCAGCCCACATAACGGGAAAGAATCTCCTGTTGTTCGGGGCTTGCCTGCTGTCCGGCAGATTCCAGCTCTTTCAGCAAACGAATGGCATTGACATTTGCCTGGAACTTGGCTTTTGGACCGCCTTCACCCAAATGCTCATCGGTAATGCGGAAGTTCTGTGCATTGCGGCGCAGGTTAGCCTTGTATTCCTCATAGGAGGCTTCCTCGGCAGCTTTGGCATTGGGGAAGGTCTGCCACTGGCCGTTGACCTGAATGGAAACCGGGTGTTCATCCAGCACTTCCTCAAAGGTTTTCTCCGGCTCTGTTACAGGGGCTGGCGGCTCCGGCTCCTCAATATGCAACCGTTCCACCACCACATCATAAGGTAGATGGTTCTTATCGCCCGGATAGACTGCCACGGTCTCGGAATGAAAGGTCAGGGATTCAGCAGACGGTTGGGGCTGTTCTTGTCCAAAGCCATCCAGCTGACGGGCATACATCCCGCGCAGCAAAGGCGCAACCTCATCCCAGCGGAAATACAGCACAGCCAGACGCTTTTCCTCTGCATCCATGACTTCCAGCTCCATGCCCTGTGTCGTGGTACGGTAATCGGCAATATCGCCGTTCTCCAAATCCAGCGTCTCAATCTCACGAGGATAAGCCCTGCTCAGCCAGTAGGCGATCTCACTGTTGCTCCTGCCGGATTGAAGTAGCGTGGAAAGCTGCTGTTTATCTGCTTCATCCATCAGTCCATGGGACAATACATCCCGCAAGTCTTGATCTGCCTTGTCCGGGTCAATGGGAAGAAACTCGGTATAGTAAGCATTGCGGAGGTCTGCCCGAAGCAGCTGCTCGAACTGTTCTTTGCGCTCTGCCCGATAGATGGGATATACCATGCCGGTGGGCAGAAGCTGTACGGTGTCATCCCTCAGCTCGGTGATCTGATAAGCGTCATCCTCGATATACACGGTATCACCCACGGCATAAACCGGGGCGGCAGGGTCATAGGAGGTTCTTTGCGGAGTTGGGCGGCGAACTGCATCATATTCCTCATCGGAAATGGAAACATCGGAAGTCTGTTCTGTCTCGGCAGCTGCGATCTGCTCGGCATCCGACATCACCTGCTGGATAAATGAGTCATTGTCCAGTTTTTCCGGGTCTGCCACCTGTCCGTTGACGATCCCTCTTTCCTCCAGAGCTTCCCGGATGGCAATAGGGTCGATATTGTCAAAACGATCCTGTTCTTCTTCGGTATAGAACCGGTCCTCCTGAATAAGCTGGGCAAGCCTGCGCTGTACCTTCGGCCAGGGCAGCTGTGTTTCCTCCGGGCTTCCGGCACGGACAACGAACGGGCTGTTGCCGCCACCGTATTCCTGAGCCAGCCATGCAGCGGTATCCTTCTCTCTTGCATGGTCTTTCATATAGCGGACGACAGCGTGTTTACTCTCGATATTGCCGTTCCAAACACAGAGAGCTTTGTCAATATCCTCCTGAGAAAGAGGGCGCAGAAGCTCATGGAGCTTTGAATAGGTTTCGTCGATCACTTCCCGGTGCAAACGCTGGCGGAACTCCGGCACATCCGAATAAAGGCGGATCAGCTCCATATCCTTAGAGCCAAGAACCGCACGGCGCACAGCGGCATTGCCCTCGATGACAGCATTTTCACGGTCGGAATGACCGCAGGCATTTCGATATGCCACATCCTCAGATATGGCGGCAGTCACCACAGGCTTATACTGCTCAAACTGCTCCCGAAGGGTAGGCTTTGGCGTTTCTTCCTCTATCTCCGGCTGCTGGGCATGAATGGCATCTTCTTCTGCCAGATCCTTTTCAGCCTGGATCTTGTCATACTGCGCTTGTTCCTGTTCGGTAAGATAGCGGCCTTTCTGGACAAGTGAGGTAATGCGCTTGGCAACCTTTTCCCAGTTCAAGTGAACATCCGGGCAGTCCTGCTTTTTATAGTGCAATCCTTTCCCGTCGTGATCTTCGCCGCTGTGTGTAGCACCGGACAGTGCATGAGAGCGTCCGCCAATGCCATACTCGTCTTTAAGGAATCTCACTTTTTCCTTATCCGTATGGTTTTCCATGAAGAACGCATAGATACGGCCTTTTCCTCCGGCAAAACTGCTGCCGCCGGTCATGGCGGCGTCGATCTCATCCTCGGTAATGAAATGCTGGACGGTTGGCACTTGGGAAAGGTCCGAAGAAAAAGTTCTGCGTGGCAGGTCAAGATCCTTCAGGTTCTCCCAGATTTCCCTTGGCCTATGGTAATGAAAGCGCAACAGGTCACGGTCCTGCTGATAGGCAGTCCAGAAGGCAGCGTATTCTTCCTTTAGGGTTTGGCGGAAAGCCGGGTCACTCAGCTGCTCGGCAAGCCATGCAGTTTCTTCCGGGAACCCGGTTCTCTGAATACCGGACAGACAGGACAGATACCCGGAATCTCTGGCTTTATCGCTGAAATCGTGGTACAGATGCCAAAGTTTTTCTGCAAGGAGGGAGCGTTCATAGCCTGCCGCTTCTGCAAGCTCCACATTGGAGGCAAACTGGCCACTTTCCAAAAGTTCCCCGATGCGCTCTGCGGCACTCTCCCAGGAAATGACCTGGGCAGACCTGTCATAACGGACAGACTTCCCGTGGGAAAGATGGATACCATCCTCGGCATACCATGCGCTCACGCTGCCAAGGCCGTTGCCGCCGTGGTACAGCGTTTTCAGTATCTCGGCAATCTCAGCGGTGGTTTTTTGCTTTTCAAAGGCTGCAACCACACGCTCCCTCTGACGATCTGTATTGCCTCCCAAACGCAGCACATGGTCAATATCATTTTGGGCAAAAGAAAAAGCAGAGGATGTATGCGCTACATTCTCTGCTTCATCTATGGATTGGATCTGTTCCGTTTCGGAGAGGAACAGGTTTAGGGTCAGCTGTTGATAAGCTCCGCCATCAGGATCTCCTCTGCCTGGGCTTTGCAGGTGTTCATCAGGCCCACCCACTTCATGGGATCGCTGGCTTTCAGTTCCTCGGTGGCTCCCGCTTCCTTCGCCAGCTGGGGCATCACCTGTTCCAGTCTGCTCTGGGCGGTCTCGTCGATCTCGATGAGGTGCGGGTACAGCTTCTCGCTCAGCAACATCTGGTTGTAGAGGATGGGACGGTGCTCCTTCAGATAGGTTTTCCTCATCCTTCCGTACTTGCCCAGGGGTTTCGACCGCTGCTGGCTCAGCTTCAGGTCGGGAATCAGATAGTCTCCGTTCTGGATATAGCTCATGGGATTGTTCATCTTGTTTGCTCCTTTCTTGGTTGGCTTCACGCTCTGCATTTCGGACGGTGACGCCGATCTGCCGCAGCACCTGCTGGTTGATCTGGCTGACCGCTGTTCCTAACGCCCCGATGGTAGACGGGGTGTTGAAATCAAAGATCGCCATGAAATCTTCGTGGTCGAAGTAGCGTTCCGGCTCCAGTCCACAGCGGGACATCAAAGCGTAAGTGATGCTGACGGTGGCGGCTGCCTTGAACTGCACTCCGATGTTATACTCATCATATTCCTCCAAAAAGGAACCGTCAACGATATAGAAGAAGTCCTGCTGATGCTCCGTCCAGTATTCCTCGGCCAGTTTTCCGGCTACCTCCGTGAGCTGTCCGGCAAGATCATCACCGGAAACATCATAGGTGCGCTCCAGCATGGCCTGCACGGAATCCAGATGGCGCTCCTCCAACTGCCACAGCCAGGGAGTGCGGGAATGTTCACGGGTTCCGGTATCGGAAATGTCAAAGACATAACGCAGGCGAGGTCTGTCCCCGGAATCGTCCACCAGAGCGATCCCTTTGGAACCGCGCCTTACATACCGGCCCATCTTTTCATTCCACAAATCGTACTCCGCACAGGCGGTGGCGTCCGGTCGCTGGGCATAGATCATCAGCTGCTCATGGAACGGGTACTTGTAAAGGCGGGAAGCAGTAGTGAGAAACCCTGCCCATTCCTGCCAGCTCCCCGTGAGCTGTGTTGCCACCTTGTCCGCCATCTGTGCATATAGTTCAGCTTTGGTTGGCATAGTGTTCTGTCCTCCTTTCAGTTTTGGGGTAAAAAGGCGGGGTGGCAGATCGCCACCCCATCCCTGCGGTTATGTTGTTTACTGGTCAAAATCCGGGTACAGCTCCAGTTCGGCAAACTTCTCATCAGTCATCGCACAGAGCTTCGTAAGAGCGCTGTCGGTCAATTCCCTCAGTTCCGTTTCCTCCGGCGAAAGCTCGCCGCGCATCTCACGCAGACTGTCAATCAGCCCAGTGCGGCTGCCGGTATTGTAAATGCACATCAGGTTCATTTCCTCAAAGGTAAAGTTTCCCATATCAAATCTCCCTTTCCGCACTCTTTTTGGGTGCTGTCTTTTTGTGTTCTGTCTTGGGCTGGCTTTTCAGCTGCTCCATGACGGACTTTTTCTTTTCCCGTTCCTCCCGATGGGCAGCGGCAGCCAGATCCATCAGGGAAATGGGCTGACCGCTGCGGGCCTGCTGTTCCAGCTCTGCCACCGTAGGCTCTTTTGCGCCATTGTTGATGATACCGTCGATCATGCCGTAATCGTCCTCCACGTCCATCTCCGCATTTTTCAGCGGATTTTCCGGCAGGAATCCGGGGATCTGGGTAAAACCAACACTGTCACAGTAATGACAGGATACCTTACCATCCTGCTTGATCGCAACGATGTCGCTGACACTCATGGAGGGACTGTGAAAGTCCACGGGCTTTTCCAGATTGAATTGCTGATAGAGTTTTTCCAACTGCTCCGGCACCGTGCCAGACGCACTTAGCGGAGCTGTGTAAATGAGGTCATAATTGCTGCGGTCTATGGAAATGTCATGGGACTTTAACCAATCCAGATTCATAAAGCGCACATTCTGCGGATCGTCACGACTTACCTGATAGATGGCAAAGCAATCTCTGTTCTGAGAGAGAAATGCCTGTTCGCGTTCCTGCTGATGTTCCTGACGCTCCATGACCTTTTCGTGGAACTGAGGGCTTTTCTCCCATTCCTCATGGTCCACACCGAAAAGACCGCCATGATCCATGATTTCCTGCGGATCAAACACCATGCTCTCCGTATTGTCCTCATGCAGCACATAGACGGTCAAACCGGCGGCATCCAGTTCCAGCGCCCGTTCTCTGGTAACAGGGAGCATCCCATCATAGGAGTAGCCATATTCCTGCATATCCGGTGTGGAGACCTGCTCATCAGGCATGGGGTATTCATCCAGTGCCTGCTCCTGTGCCTCCGGCAACTGGGAAGAAGCAATCATCTGACTGGTCTCTGCCTGCATTTGCTGATAGGCCGCTTCCTGCAAGGTCTCAATCATGGACATAGGAGCGTGTCTGAGCGAAGTGCTGTCCAGATTGTTGTCATCACAAATCTGGAGAACTGCATTTTTGCGGGAAAGCTCCGGCATATCCAGCTGACCACCATCCAGCTCTTTCATGGATGCGGCATCGTAAAGGGTATAGTCCCATCCGCTGTCACAGGACTGGATATGAAGATAAGTGGCATCGTTGATCAGAAACAAAGCCTCCTGCTGGTTGGCATCCGCCCCCAGCACTTCCATTTCCGGCATGGCCGCAGCCAGTTCCTTTACCGCTTTTTGCACCAACGGATTATCACGGTAATAGTCGATTGCCTGAATGGTGTCCAGGTCAATGGTCTGTCCAGTCAAAATCGGAAACGGTCCTTCATAGTCGCTTCCATCTTTCAGCTCAAACCCAATCCCTTTGACCCCGTTCATTCGCTCTGCCGGAATTTCCTGATAGATGCGGACCGCCTCCTCCAAAGACAGGTTATCGTGATATTCTCCAAGGTTTGAAAACTCCATGCACTCTGCCACATAGTAAGTCAGATTGCCGGTTGGCTGCTCTATCGGGGCGGTTTCCGGCTCTGCCTTTGCATGGGGATCAATCCCACGCTCTTTGCATATTTCCTTATAGTGGCGCTCAATGTCAGAGATCAAAGTGCCGGAGGTCTTATTGATGGTCTCCAAACTGGCTCTCAGCTCTTTCAGTTCCTTGCCCTGACTCCAGCTTGCAATATAGCCGAAGCTGTTTTCTCCGGTCTCAATGCCAAAATATTTGCAGACCGCATAGGAGATGCTTTCAGCCTCCACTTCCTCCGTGTGGCGGTCTTTCCTCTGTTCTTGCAAAAACTGGGTGAGGGTAGAAAAGCCGCCAACAAAATTCAGCCCTTCTTCCTCGGTCAGCATCAGGCGTCCATCTTCCGCCAGCTCCAGCGGCTCTGTCAGCAGAACGGAACCTGCATGGTTTACAACCACTTGTTCTTCTACACAGACCGGCTCTCCGGGGTCGTAGTCAGAACCGCGCAGGTCATAGCAATAAACGCCCTCCGGCAGATTATCACGGACAATCCGCCCATTGGAGAACAGACCGGGTTTATCAAACAGATTGATCTCCTGATATTGCTCGTCATTGGCAATCTGAATCTTTTTCTGATTGTGGAGCTTGCTGTGGGCAATCTCGTGTACTGTGGCCGAAACCGTCTGCACCTCACTCATGCCCTGACGAATGGCGATTTTCTGATGATCGGCAGAAAAATAGCCGTCCGTATCGGCGGCCATTGCTTCAAAAGTGATTGGCACCGGCGCACTGCGGCGCAGAGCCTCCATGAATGCCTCATAATTTGGCACATTTCCGGAAAGGGAGGAAGCAAGCTCCGGCAAAGGTTTCCCGTCGGTCTGGCTCACATCAAAAACCTTGACCGGGCGAAACATGGGGATCTCGATTTCTTTTTCCTCTGTGACGATCTTTCCGTCTTTATCCAAAATCGGAGCCTTGGTATCCGGGTCCAGCTTCTGCTCCTCGATTTTCTTCTTATACGGTGTGGGGGCGATGATGGTAATGCCATGCTCGCCCTTTTTTACATGACGCTCAAACTGGTCTTTCCACTTATTGTATCCGGCTACCAATGTAGCGTCCGGCTTCTGCATATAGATGAGCATGGTGTTGTTTACCGAATAGCGGTGGAAGCGGGACATGACGGACAGATAGCGCATATACTTTTCACTCTCAAACAGTTCTTTGATGCCCTGCTCGATGCCATCTATGATTTCCCTTAGCCGTTCTCGGTTGGTGGGTTTGTTCTCAGCCATGATTTTCAATCTCCTTTCCAAGTGTGTGATTTCTGCTGTGTGTTCTGCAATCCATGCCTTTTGTTCTTCTTCACTTTCATAAAGAAAAAGGTCCAACAGGTACTCTACATAGGTTTTCTTCTGGATTGCTTCCACAAAACGGGGGTGCGGTTCTTCCTCCGGTGTCCGGGGAGAATTGTCGGCCTCCCATTTTTTCAGCAGATAGTAGTAATCGGACAGTACGCGATAACACCGCTGCCGGTCCTCCCGAAACTTTTGTGCCTCTGTTTTTTGCCGGACATATCTCCTGCGGGGAGGGGCCTGACTGTCATAGATCAGGCCAAAGTCCTGTGCCAGTTTCTCCGCCGCTTCTTTTGTGGAGAGGTCAAAGAGCTTTGCGGTAAAGTCGATCACATCCCCATCTTCACCGCAGCCAAAGCAGTGGAACCGCTGGTCTACCTTCATGCTTGGGTTCTTATCATCGTGAAAGGGACAGCAGGCCATGCCATTTCGTTTGACCTCGATCCCATAAAACGCTGCCGCTTCTCTGGTGCTGACCGACTGCTTGACCGCTTCAAATACATTCTCTGCCATGTGCCTTTAACTGCCGGACTTTTTCACAGGGGGCTGGTATCCGGCGGCTTTCGCACGCTCACTGGCAGCTTTGCGACGCTCGGCGCTGTATGGCTCCCGGACTGATACACACCGCTTGGGGACGGTAAAGTTATGGGCGTCCTTTCGGGTGATCTGGTCGGGGTGCTTTTTTGCCAGCAGTTCCAGCTTCTCCATCAGACGGGGATCGTGGGTGTAGACCTCAGCCATTGGTTCTGCCTGGTTATAGAGGAGAATGGTTTCCCGTTCCACTAAAGAGAGCTTCATCGGCTGCCTCCTTTCCGCTGGTCAAATTCCAGCTTGAAGTTGGCGTACTGTCCATCATCCTCCAAAACCACAGCGGCATCGTAGGTCTTTCCGGTTTTCTCCGAATATAGGCCCGTCACACGGACACGGCCATCGTTCAGCAGTGCAGACACCACAGCCTTGGTCGGCTGTTTTTTCTTGGTAGCCCACCATTTGTTATTTTTCCAGATTGCAAATTTGCAAGAATCATTCTGACAGAAGAAGCCTTTTTGCAGTTCTGCAACTTCACCGCCGCAGCGAGGGCATTTGCCCACCACCTCACGGGGCGGAGTGAACAAGTACTCAGTTCCCTTGATGACCTGATAAGTCCCTACCAGATCTTTCAGCATGGTGCTGATCCCGTCCAAAAACTCCTCCGGGGCAAGCTGCCCGCGCTCGATCTCGCCCAGTCGGTACTCCCACTCGGCAGTCAGAAGCGGCGATTGCAGTTGTTCCGGCAGCACTGTGATCAGGGAAACTGCATCGTGGGAAGGGAGAAGCTGCACCGTTTTCCTGCTCTTTTTTCGTTCCAGAAAACCGGCAGATACCAGCTTTTCCAAAATACCGGCACGGGTGGCCGGTGTCCCCAGACCTTTTCGCTCGGCATCCTCCGGCATATCCTCTTTTCCAGCAGTCTCCATCGCGGACAATAGGGTGTCCTCCGTAAAGTGCAGGGGCGGACTGCTTTTGCCTTCTTTGACGATTGCAGCAACAACTGAAAGGGTCTGTCCTTCGGTCAGCTCCGGCAGGGCTTTCTCTGCGCCCTCTTTTTTCGGCTCTGCATCCTTCATTTTGGCACGGTAGGCGTCCTCCAGTGCTTTCCATCCGGGGTGCTTCACCGTTTTTCCTTTGGCGGTAAACTCCCTACCGGCACACGCTGCAATCACAACGGTTTCCGAATAGATATGGGGCTGGGCCACGGCACACAGCAGACGCAGGGCCACCAGCTCCAGCACCGCTTTTTCTCCCGCAGGAAGGGCAGAAAGGTCTGCATCCTTGAGATTTCGGGTAGGGATTACTGCGTGGTGGTCGGTTACTTTCTTATCGTTGATGACTGTCTGCGGATCACAGGTAATGGCGATCCCTTTGCAAAACGGCATAGCATTGGCAACCAGATTCACCAACACCGGCAGGCTGTCTGCCATATCACCGGTCAGATAGCGGCTGTCAGTACGGGGATAGGTGCAGAGCTTCTTTTCATACAGGCTTTGCAGATAGTCCAGGGTCTGCTGGGCTGTAAATCCAAGCAGGCGGTTGGCATCTCTTTGCAGAGTAGTCAGGTCATAGAGGGCAGGCGGCTTTTCGGACTTTTCCTTGCACTCCACTTTTTTGATTGTGACAGCTGCATCCTGGCAAGCTTCTTTCAGCTGCTCTGCGCTTGCTCGGTCACTCATGCGCTCCCCGGATACGGTAAGACCGGGCAGCTCCAGCGCCACGGTATAAAAAGGAACCGGCTTAAAGGTGTCGATTTCAGCTTCTCGCTGGACAATCAGTGCCAGCGTTGGGGACATCACGCGCCCGATGTTGAGGGTGCGGTGGTACAGCACGGAAAAAAGCCTTGTGGCATTGATCCCCACCAGCCAGTCGGCCTTGGCACGGCAGAGGGCAGCATCCCGAAGTCCGTCATAGTCCGCACTGGGGCGCAGGTTTGCAAAGCCCTCCCTTATGGCGGAGTCCTCCATCGAAGAAATCCAGAGGCGTTTCATGGGCTTTTGGCAGCCTGCCAGCTCATAGACGCTGCGGAAGATCAGCTCACCCTCGCGTCCGGCATCACAGGCATTTACCACTTCCATCACATCCGGGGCGTTCATCAGCTTTTTGAGAATATCAAACTGCTTTTTCTTATCCTTTCCCACCACCATCTGCCAATGCTCCGGCAGAATAGGCAGGTCATCATATCGCCACTTGGCGTACTTGGGGTCATAGCTGTCTGCATCCGCAAGACCGGCCAGGTGGCCCACGCACCAGCTGACACGCCAGCCGTTCCCCTCCAGATAGCCGTCCTTACGAGCAGTCGCGCCGATCACGGCGGCCAGACTTTGTGCAACCGATGGTTTTTCAGCGATTACCAGTTTATATCTCATCATCTTCAGCCTCCCATTCTTCCCGCACAGGCGTGTGCAGTTTTTTCTCTATGCTGTTTTCCTCATCCAGTAGCAGGTTATAACCAAACCGGTAGTCATAGCGGTACAGTTTCCCCAGCAGGTCATTGATGATGATACGACAAGCCAAAATGACACGGGTTTTATCCACCTGCATCAGCTGGTAGCGTTGATAATTGCTGTAATATTCTTCGTGACGGCGGGTATTGCAGGCGGCATCTTCAAGTAAACTATCTACTGCATCCTGGCAACCATCTTCTTTTTCCCCTTCCATACAGTTCAGAAGTTCCATCATCAAAGGAAAGCTCTGTTCATCCATAGGAGCTTCTGCTGCAAGAAAACCGATCAGAGCAGATAAGAGCAGACGAGTCGCCGTCTGTTCTTGTTCCGTCAAAACGGCCATTGTTTTCTCCGCATTTGGCAGGATCTTTTCTTCCACAAACTCTGCCGCGTCACCGGAATAAAGCTGACGGATAGAATCTATGGACAATGAAACTGTCACGGTATCTAAGGAGAAATCAAAGGGGTCATCTTGCTTTGGCTTTCTCCGAAGTTTGTTTAACATGGTAGAAAGAATGTCGCCGCCAAAATACACGGCGATCACCAGCAGGTCAAAAACAGCAATCAGCTTGATAAATATAATCAGAACACTCATTTTTTTCGTTTCCTTTCTTTGAGCCAGCGTTCCATCTCACGATGGCAGATGCCTACGCAGGGGCTTCCATAACTCCCGCAGCCATAGCAGGGGTGGCTGTGGGGTAAAGAAGGAGGACGGGAAGTTTCCTTCCCGCCCTCCGGCCTGCGTGTCATCATGCGTTCATAGGGACTGTCTGTGAAACGGGTCATTTCACACTGTCCTCATCATCTTCTTCTGTGCTGCCCCCGTCAGCGTCCGGCTCGTCCGACTCCTCATCCTCGGTTTCCCATTCCTCGGAATCCTCCTCGCCATAATCATAATCGTCCAGACTGTCATTGCCCTTGGTCTTAGGCTTGTTCTTAACGAGCTTCAAGTAGGCAAATACGCCACCGCCTCCCAGCAGAGCCAGCAAAAGGACTATCGCAGCCGGGTTCAATCCGGCAGGCTTCTCTTTTTCCGGCTCCGATGTTTCTGCCGGAGGTTCCGGTGCTTTGCCCGTACATTTACTCTTATCAGTTGCACAGACCGGGCAGGCCGTATTGACTGCCCCTGCTTCACATTTTGTCGTGCAGCTACACACAGCAGACGGCTTCTCTTTGACATTTTCATCTTCCATCAGTGCCATCAAATCCGCTTCATCCACCTGGTTCAGAAAGTGAACAGCAGTCTCCTTGTCCTCATTCGCCCTGTCAATCAGGATGTAAAAGTAATTTCCAGCTTTGGTCGTAACAGTAATAAGCTGCTTATTTCCTCCAAAATCATCCACCAGTGCCGCATTCCCCTCCGGTGTAAGTGCCGGTGCTGGTTCTGTTTCTTCCACAATCACGTTGCTATCATTGGTAGAATCCTCTGCCGGTGCCGCCGGTGCCTGTTCTGACCCCTGTGCAAAAGCAGGGATCGTAAAGCCAAATGCCACAACCATTGTTAGGCAAAAGGCGGAAAGTGTTCGGAGCAATCGTTTATTCCTCATAGCTGTTTTCCTCCTGTTCGTTATTGTCATCAGCCAAACTGCCGGGAACTGTGCCACCGGACAGCATGGCGCTCAACTGAGTCGGGGTCATACGCAGAGCGCGCACCATCTGGACGATCTCCAGATTTTCTGCCTCGGTTTTCTGTGCTTCCAGCGCCTTGAGCTTTTCCTGATACTCTGCGATCTTCTCGCGGACCTTTGTAATCTCCTGGTCAATGCGCTCAATTTTGTTCTTTGCCATCGTCTATCACTCCTTCTTAAAAATCTCTGTTACCAGTTCATCAGACCATAGCCTTTAATGCTTTGATAATTCAGGTCATAACTTTTGATCTTGCAGGCATCGCCGGAATTTCCCTCCACGGTATAAACACGGCTGCCATCCGTACCGATCACGATACCCACATGGTCTGCTGTCCCATCCAAATCCCAATCAAAGAAAATTGCATCTCCGGGAGCCAGATTGTTATAGCCTCTTGCACCCCATTGTCCATGAGACTGGAACCACGGAACGCCCTGCCACTCACAGCCTGCAAAGCGCGGTTCACTTTTTCCAGCCTGGTTATAACACCAGGATACAAAGCAGGCGCACCACTCCACGCGGCTGTCAAAGCCATACCAGCTCCAATAAGGATAGCCGCCCACATTGCCCACCTGACGCTTGGCCAGTTCCACCAGCTGAGGATTGCCGGGGCGGGTACCGTTAATGAACTGCACACCGGACAGATCTTCCGAGCCGCTGGTATCAGGGGAACCGCCGCCAAACAACAACGGCTTATTGCCCATGGTCTGTCGGTAGACCTGATACATTTCCATCTGCTCCGGGGTCAGAATCTCCGACGCCACAGCGGAAATGGGCTTGCTGGTGAGTTTCACATTCAAAATGTAATACTCATAGGGGACTTCTTCTGAGGTGGTCTCGCCGGTCTCCGGGTCGGTGGAGGTCTCCGTGCGGTAGCGAATCTCCACTTCCTCAGTAAGCGTCAGCTGATACTGTGCTGCAAACACACGCGCCAGCTCTGCCTGAGCGCTCTGCCGGGTGTAGCCTTGCAAGACGGCAGAGAGAAATGCTGCCAGCTCATGAGGGTCATGGCCGATCATACCAAGGTCATAGCGATACTCGTCATACCCTGGGTGACTGCTTTCAATGTTGTCGATTTCCTCCTGCAACTGGGCTTCTCTGGCTGCATAATCTGCCTCCACCGCCAGCATTTCCGGGTCATCCGACGGATAGGTGGTGCCGGAGAGAACGGAACCGATGCTCTGCGCCATCATGGAGCAGGAGGACATGGTATTCATCAGCATACAGGTAATGAGGAACAAAACCCCTGCCATCAGGAAACCCTTCTTGTGGCGCATGACGAATGCCCCTGCCTGCTGTACCTTTTCTTTTACCGTCCTTGCGGCTTTTCCGGTTTTGGATGCCGCCTGGGCGGTATTTCCGGCAGTCTGACCGGCGTGTTTGGCGGCGGCATACTGCTTTTTGATGGCCTGCTTTTGCTGCCAGCGTGAAAGAGGGTTGCTGGCAAACTGGGGATTTTCCTGCAAAGATTTCTGGTACAGAACATTTACATTTGCCTTTTCCAGTTGACGCTCTGCCTGGGCTGCTTTGCGGTACGGCTTCAGCTTGTGGCTGCGATAGCCCTCCCGCACCAGATAAGCGCCGGTCTCCACCGCTTCCTCGGACTTGTGGGCGCTTTCCACGCCCACATTGTCCTGTTCTATTTCCCGGATCTCTTTGTGGAGCTTGCCCGCAACCAGATGGACGGGAGCTTCCTTGACCCCTTGAGAAAGTTTGGAGGGTGGCTTTTTCTTGTCCTCAAAGGTCAACTTCGAGGTCTTTTTTCCGGTATCCGGGTCGATGACCGTCTGCCTGACCTTTTTCTTTGGGATATTGGCCTGCGCCTTATCTGCTCTGGCCGCAGCTTTCTCCGCTTTACGGATCGGCTTTTCCAGCGCAGGGTCAGACCGTTCCTCATCAGTAAAGCGCAGGCGCGGCTCCTTATTCAAACCATTCTCCCAGCATGAGGGAGGACATCATGTAGTGCAGCTCTGCATAAATGGCCATTCCCACAGGATCGTTGAACATACAACCGGACAGGTAGGCATAAAACTGTGCCACCACATCGGACAGGATTTTCGCTTCGGTTCCTTCCAGAACCAGACCACCCATACCTTCCTTGGCACGGATGGTGCTCCAGACCTCTGCCAGACGGAGCAGCCCCACCTGACCGGTCTCATTCAGTTCGGCTGCCTGATCTGCCGCCGTGCGGCACTCACTTACCGCATCAGCCATGACCGTAAGCAGCTGGCTACGCTGGGCATTTACCGCCCTGTCAAAAAACATCAGCGGGTTTTTATTCAAAATGTTGGGGTTCATAATCATTCATCCTCCTTTTTCAGTTCCTGAGGTTTGGTGGTCATAATACGGTACAGCTCGGTATTCTTCGGGAAGTGATCCACGAAAGGCAGGATCGTGGAACCATAGAACAACAGGCCCTCGCCCTCACCGGAGTGGGTCACATAGCTAAGCTGGTGCGTGGAAATGCCCAGCTGCTTGGCAAGTATCTGACGGTCTCCGCCTGCCTGGTTGAGCATATACACGAAGTCGGAGTTTTCAAAGATGTTCTCTACCTCGCGGCTGCTCAAAAGGTCTTTGACATTCTGGGTGATACCTGTCGGGATTCCGCCCCATTTACGGAATCGCTTCCAGATTTCCACTGTATAGGCAGCGGTCTGTTCCTCCTTCAAAAGCAGGTGCATCTCGTCGATGTAGTAACGGGTGGACTTGTGGGCAGCGCGGTTAATGGTAACGCGGTTCCACACCTGATCCTGTACCACCAGCATACCGATTTTCTTGAGCTGCTTGCCCAGTTCCTTGATGTCATAGCAGACAATGCGGTTGTTGATGTCCACATTGCTCTGGTGGTTGAACACATTGAGGGAGCCGGTTACATAGATTTCAAGGGCCGTAGCGATATACTGGGCTTCCTTTTCCTCCTGTTTCCGAAGCAGGTTATATAGGTCCTCCAGTATGGGCATATTCTCCGGGCGCGGGTCATTGAGGTAAGTCTGATAGACCAGACGCACACAGCGGTCGATGATGGTTTTCTGCACCGGCTGCAAGCCCTCCTTACCGCCCACAATCAGCTCACATAAGCTGAGGATAAAATCAGACTTGAGGGACAGCGGGCTTTCATCATCCGAGTAGTCCAGGTTCAGGTCCATCGGATTGATGTAGTTGGTGGAGGTAGGCGAGATCTTGATGACCTGCCCATGCAGACGCTCAACAAGAGGTGCGTACTCCGCTTCCGGGTCACAGATGATAACATCATCACTGGTAAGCAAAAAGCAGTTGGCAATTTCTCGTTTTGCGCTGAAGGACTTACCGGAACCCGGCGTACCCAAAATCAAGCCGTTGGGGTTTTTCAGCAGCTTTCTGTCTACCATGATGAGATTGTTGGACAGGGCGTTGATGCCGTAGTACAGAGCTTCTTTGCCGTTCTGGAATAGTTCCTGTGTGGTGAACGGTACAAAGATGGCCGTAGAACTGGTGGTCAGTCCTCGCTGGATCTCGATCTGATTGAGTCCCAGGGGCAGACAGCTCATCAGCCCTTCTTCTTGCTGGAAGTCCAGCCTGGTCAGCTGACAGTTATACTTCTGGGCAATGGAGCCTGCCTGGAAAATGTTGTTGCCAAGCTGACGGGGATTGTCCGCTGTGTTCAGCACCAGAAAGGTCAAAAGGAACATTCTCTCGTTGCGGCTCTGCAAATCCTGCAAGAGTTTTTTCGCTTCACTGCCGTATGTGGCAAGGTCAGAGGGAATGATGTCCATGTCATATCCGGCGCGGACTGCTTTTTTCTGTTCCTCAATCTTACTGCGGTCAAGGTCGGTAATCTTGCGCTTTACCGTTTTGATGGCTTTCACCTGATCCACCGACTGAATGTGCATACTCACAATGAGCGAGCTTTCCATATCCAGAAAATCAGCCAGCAGACGGTCATTCAGCTCCGGTGCGAGAATCTGCAAAAAAGAAACAGCCCCGTATTTCTTGCCCATACGGAACTGCTTGCCGGTGCGGAACTCAAAGGAGCTTGGTGCAATAAAATCCTTTGTGGACAGACCGGAAGGGGCCAGCCAGTCCCATTCAAACTGAAATGGGAGCTGTTCGTCCATGTGGAATACTGCATGAAGCTGAGAAAGCCTTTCTTTACCGTCCAGCGTTCTGGCAGCTACACCAAGACGCTTGAAGTTATTAAGTATATCGGTCTCAATACGCTCCAGACGGGGCTTGGCAGCTTTGATGCTGTCTGCGTCGATACCAAAAGTCAGGTATTTGGTCTTGATGAGACCGTTGTTACCTCTGGCCAGCTGATTTTGCAGCATTGTGGTGTATTCCTCGCGGATACTGTCAAAGGCATCCCTCTGGGGCGGGATGGAAATGGAGTTAGCAAAGGTCTCCTCCGATGCCGCAAGGTTCAAAAAAGACAGCTGGAAATGAATCGAGCTGTCAAAATAATTGAGGAAATCACACCAACCCTCAAAGATTGCCGTCTTATCTTCGTTTTGGGAGAGCTGATAGTTGATGTCCTGAAACTGAATGGTCTTTGTGTAGTGGCTGTCCGATATGCGGCAGATTCCGTCCGGCCACATCCGTTCATAAGGGATACTGTCCTGCGCAGATTTTCCTTTTTTGTCCGTGCGGTTGGCGCGGACAATGGCCGCTTCGATCTGCTTCTTATCGGCGCGGGACAGCTTTTTCTTTGTCTTTACCGGCTGCACAGTTTTTTCCTCGGTTTTCCCGAACATCCGATGCAGCCATTTTTTTATTGCGGTGAACAATGTCATACACCTCCTTATCGAGCATTTCCTGCCGCTTTAATACGGCATAAAAGTTATTGGTCTGGTAGGGACGCTGCTTGGGACGGATCACAGCTACTTTGAGAATGTTGCCCACGATCTTTTCCAGGGGCTGTCCATGCTTTTCGTACATAGCCATCATAAAGAATGGCAGTATAACCAGCATCATACACATAGCCGCTACACTGTTTCCGGTAGGTTTTCTGAGCAAAAAGAAAAGCGGTACGCCAATAAGCGCTCCGCCCGTGAAGCAGATAAGCTGCCGCTTGGTCAGATTGAACATGACCTTTGTTTTGACTTTTGTTAAGTCCTTGGGTACGGGTACATAAGCCAATGTGGAAACCTCCTTCCGTTTTAGTGCGCCTGAAAGACTGATTTGGCGAGACTGCCGGTTTTGAACAGCGTAAAACATAGCAGTACGGTGTAGCCCACGCAGCTCCAGATTGCCATGATGATGTCATCTTCCAGAGCGATGTTCTGCACCAGCACAGCATAAATTGCCACGCAGACGATAATGAGAAACGCCTGAAAGCCCAGCGCCAGCAGGGATCGGAGGTAATTCTGGCCCATACCGCCCCATTCTTTACCCATCATTGCAGCCATTGGAACGGGAGCCACCGAAGTCACAAGGTAGATTTCGATCATACGGCCATAAATAACGATAAAGATACAGATATACAACGCCCACATAGTAATGCCAATAAAGAGGGATTGGAACCACAGTCCGAACAGCGGTCCCAGATCCATTTCCATCAGCCTCGGTTCCAGATCGGTCATAACTGAGGAAATGTCAATGGACGCATCCGAATTGATAATCCCTGCCGCCTGCGCCACTACGCTCTGCGCCATATCAAAGACGCCCATCACGATATTCCATGTGTTTGTGACAATGAGGATGGCGGCAGCTGATTTGAACACCCACTTGAAAATCATCCAGGTATCCACATCATGCAGGTTGTTCTTGTCTGCAATCATCTGGATCAGGTCTACGGTCATCACGATAGCCAGAATCACACCTGCAATCGGCACCATGATGGAGTTGGACAGATTCTCAATCATGCTGAAAATACTGCCATTCCATCCCTGTGGGGTCTGGCCTACCTGTACGGATATATCCGCGACCTGCTGATTTACACTGTCAAACATCCCCGAAAGGTTGCTCATAATACCGCCCACCAGCATTTCTTTCAGCCAATTTGTCAGGGCTTCAAGTAAGAAATCCATACGGTGTCAACCTCCTTTCCGCCGCCCCCGCAAAGCTGCGGGAGCGGCAAGGATTTCATACGGAGACGCTTAGACAGAGAAAAGCCCGGAGAGCAGAGGTACAAGGACCATGCCGACTACGGCTACACCAGCACCGGCCATGAGCTGCTTCATGCCCTGGCTCTTGGCGCCGGATAGCGATAGGTAATCTTTTGATATAATCTCCAGATTTTCCCCCGCTCCACACCGTGCATGCAGCTTTCACCGCACACGGCGTTCCATCGAATTCAACAGCCAAGGTTTTTCATATACGATTTACACACTTCGTAACAGCATATTTATCAAAGAATGATTACAGGCATTTCTGCCATAGTTCGAAGTTTGTTAAGCTTTGCAAGTTTAGAATCATCTAATTGCAGTGGGTTCAGATATTCTCTGATAGTGATTTCAGACGATGCATGGATAATCACATGGATGGCTTTTGAGACTAAAATCAGATTTTCGTATGCATCTGTACCACCTTTGCCTAATGGCATTTTATGATGACAGTGAATGTCGTATACTTCCATAGGAAGTCCTGTAACTGCACATTTTCCATATTGAGCCGCAAATAGTGATATTCTGTTGTCTGTATATTCGATTGACCTGCCCTTGACAGGATTACGCATCAGCCATAACATTGCGTCGGTATTAATAGCTAGATTCTTATGAATCAGCTCTCGTCCCTTGACAGTGTACTTATTGATGTTTTTCCTTTTGTTTTGGGCATTTTTCTGCGGAACGGCTCCCACTGGAACAATGGGACGTTCGTGCAGAAATCTCAATTGCCTGCTTTTACCATACTTGTCCTTGATAAAACCATTTTTCAGAGAACCCTTACGGGACACATCGCCTTTCAGCCGATTTCTAAGCTGTTTATTGATACTGAAGGCAAGCTTTCCAAAGTCCGCTGTTGTTTCTGTTGCTATACAGTAGTATTCATGCAGTCCTGCGACTACAGAATTATATTTCTGTAACTGTATAAACTGAGCTGTGTCATCTGGCGAATGAGCCAAAGTTTTTACTTCCTTGGTCAGCTTTTCATGAGCCTTTTTGTATGCCTTGTCACACATATGTGACCTGACGATATATTTCTTTCCCTTTTTCCGCACTTTCAGTTTGAATCCGAGAAAATCAGAATACTGTCTTTTTAGATTGACAACCTTAGATTTGTCTGGGCTTATATCAAGACCCAGGCGGTCTTTTAACCACATTTCTGTGGCTTTATACGCTCTGACGGCTTCTGCATGTGTAGGGCAGAAGATCTTGAAATCATCGGCATATCGCACCGCATGCACTTCTTTCAATCTGCTTCTGCGCAAAGCCCTGTAAGCATGGCTTTTGATAACTGTTCCCTGCTTATTGCTTCTTGTTGTAAAATCTGTTTTCGTTGGCATTTCTTCCCATTGGGAAGTAATCCACCAATCCAACTCGTTCAAAACAATGTTTGCAAGCAATGGCGACAGGATACCGCCTTGTGGGGTTCCCTTGGTGGGGAAAGTTTTATCTCCATTTGGCAGAATAACAGGTGCTTTCAGCATTTCCTTAATGATGCATAACAGTTTCTTATCTCTTATTCCCAATGCCCATATCTGCCTTATCAGTTTAGTATGATTGATGTTATCGAAAAATCCTTTAATATCAAGGTCTACTACGTGATACATATGCTGTACCTGTATCAATCGCATACACTGAGCGATGGCATGTTCAGCGGATCTATTCGGGCGGAATCCGTAAGAATTATCGCTGAATTTTGCCTCGCATATCGGCTCCATGACCTGTAAGATGCATTGCTGTACCACTCGGTCAACGATAGTTGGAATTCCCAGAGGTCTGGTCTTTCCATTGGGCTTTGGTATCTCCACACGCTTTACTGGGCGTGGGTGATAGCAGCTGAATTGCTTTCTTATGAGACGGACATATTCTTCCTCGTTTAATTTAGCAAGGTCATTAATTGTCCTTTTGTCCACACCTGCGGTATCACTTCCTGTATTCGTCTTTATCATTCTGTATGCCAGCTTGATATTCTCTTCACTTTCGATGATTTCCATAAGATGATTAAATATCTTGTCTTTCTTACTGTCTGCATACAATCCATCAAAAGTACTTATCATGTCATAATACTCAGAATTGCGGATTTTTCTCTGTTTAGATTTCTGTTCTTGCTGTTTCGAAGTCAACACAGGCATCCTCTCCCTTCGGTTTGGATTTTCTTTGTCATACTCGAAGCTGCGTTTATCGTATATTCATTTTTTTCTGTTGAATTCGACTTGGGGCTATCCCTCCACGATGTTTAGCATCGCTTCACAGGTACTGTGCCCCTACTCTCACTGGGATTAAGTACGGTTGTACCGGTTTTGCCCGGCTTTCCCGTCCAACGACCTGCAACGGCTTGTTTCATACGTTCCCAGCTTTCCACGTTCCGATATTCCTATCATTGATTATCTTTAGGTCCTTCCTCTAAGCCTGTGTCCAATCATGCATAATCATATCGCCTGTAACGATATATGGATGTTCATAACAACCATTCTTACTAATCCACGGACACGCCCGTACAAGGGCTACTGCCTTTCGACAGTATCAACGTTTAGACTCGTACATTCGGAAGTTCGTCAGTACTTTCGTACATTCTGACCATGGGTAACCGACACCCGGCATATAGGTAGCACCATCCACCGCTGGATAGCTTTCGTATATGGTAGTTAGCCATATTTACGGCTACTCTCTGCCGACTTTACCGAGCTTCTGACACTTTGGCGGTTGCACGCTGATGCCAGTCGGAGTATCAGTGTGAGCGCTTCGGGGCGTTACTCCCTCATTTCACTCATCGGAATATCAGTTCTCCAAAGTTTCAGGCTTGAAAGCCCTTCGACTTTGTGCGTAAGCTTTTCACTTACGAACGTGTCGCACGGTTGTCGTTGCCGTAACCTTCCAGCAGGTTGATAACGCCCCAGATACCGAGACCGGCACCGAGCGCGATAACGAGGGTCTGAAGAACGGTGATTGCCTGTTCAAAAAATGCCATATAGTTTGTTAGCCGGAATCTGATTAAAAAATAGGTTTGTCATGTCTCATAGGCATACAAAAGCCGGAACAATCTGCCGCCCGGTTTCCGGGGGGCATGATTCCGGCTGTCCTCCTTTTTCATTATTTTTTCTTGCGATTGTCCGCTTTGTACGCCAATGGCCCATAGAGGGCAGGTGCGGCGAATAGATAAGATCACTCCCTTCTAAAGCGGAACGAAATTAAGCGCCCTTTGTGTCTACTTCATATACATCGCAGACCTCATTGGGCTTGAGTTTCAGCCTTGCGGACAAGAATGCTTCAATATCAAAAGCGTTCTTGTCATCCGCGTCGGCAGTGTACTTGAAATTGGGGTGCTTGGTGATGTCGTACTTATCCGAAAGGAAAGGACGCACACCGCGCAGCTGGAGGATACACTTGCCTCCATCCATAACAGCAAGCTCATCCTGGCTCATCAGCTCTTTCCCCAATTTTTGATAGTTGAGTGAATGGGAGGTTTCCCTCCCACGGCTCTCTCCGGTGTTGTAGGTGTCGATGGTTTCCTTGCCCAGCACGGCAGCCAGCTCTTTGAGGGTAGTCGGCTCTTTACCGCCCAGGAAGATGGATGTATCCATGTTACCGATGATGGTATCTGCGTTATCCTTATAGATCGCCTTGAGCTGACTCTGTGCCTGCAACACCAGACAGGCAGAGATTTCACGGCTTCGGATGGTGGCCACCAGCTTTTCCAGTTTCGGAATCTGCCCGATGTTAGCACACTCATCAATCAAACAGCGCACATGAACCGGAAGCCTGCCGCCATACACATCGTCGGCTTTTTCGCAGAGCAGATTGAAAAGCTGGGTATAACACATGGAGATCAGGAAGTTAAAGCTGTCATCCGTATCACTCATTATGAGGAACAGAGCAGTTTTCCTGTCTCCCAGAGTATCCAGCTCCAGCTCATCATAAGCCGTGACCTCACGCAACTCTGCAATGTCGAACACGGCAAGGCGAGCGCCGCAGGAAATCAAAATCGACTTGGCTGTTTTTCCGGCGGCCAGCTTATATTTCTTATACTGGCGCACCGCAAAGTGGTTTGGCTTCTCGGCTTCCAGTGCATCAAACATCAGGTCTACGGGGTTTTTGAACTCCTCGTCATCCTCACGGACTTCCATGGCGTTGATGAACTCAATGAGGGTGGAGAAGTTTTGTTCCTCCACCGGAGCCTCATAATGGATATAGCCAATAAGCGCGCAGTATAACAAGGTTTCTGCTTTTACCCAGAAATCGTCTCCGGCCTTGCCTTCGCCTTTGGTATTGGCGATCAGCGTTGTTACCAGCTTCAAGATGTCCTTTTCGCTATGGATATAGGCGAAAGGGTTATAGTGCATGGACTTCTTGAAGTTGATGGTATTTAGGACCTTGATTCGGTACGGCTCATAAATGACCTTGCCGTGCTTATCCTTCATAGGCTTTCCGTCTTTCCCCAGCTTGGGTGCGCCCCTTTGGAGCATTTTTCCGCACTCCACCAAAATGGTTCCCTTCGGGTCTGTGACCACATAGGAACTGTGCATCTGCATCAGATTCGGTTTGAGCCAGAAGCGGGTCTTACCGGAACCGGAGCCGCCAATCACCAGCACATTTTTGTTTCTGGCGGTCTTTGGGTCCTTGGGGCGGCTGTTCATTGTCAGGCTCTCCGTTTTCGTCAGAATCACATTGTTCTGGAATACCGGGTCGATGTAGGGTGCAATGTCCTCATGGGTTCCCCAACGGGCAGAACCATACTCCATGCCGTGACGGTACTTCTTGGCGTTTTTACTTTTGAGATACACCGCCAGACGCAGGCCAGCACCGCAGCACAGCCCCACCAGCAGATCCAGCGGGTGCAGGCTGGGCCAGATGCTTTGCAGCGCCCCAGGCAGGACAGCAAACAGAGAAAGGAATTTCGCTGAAGCATTTGCCCCCTGAGCCAGTCGCCATGCCTCCCCGAAGTTGGTAGTAAACAGCCCCATCAGGAGATAGGGCAGGTTCAGCAAAACGAGCTTTTTGATGTCAAACTGCTTTTTCATCGTTCCAGCTCCTTTCGCTTGGTGCGGTCCACCACGGCATTTTTGACCATCTCTTTGAACTGACTGAGTTTTGCCAGCACAGACGGGCGTTCTGTTTTCTCGGCCTTCTTGACCTTTTTGCTGGTGTACTCGGTAAATGCAGCGGTCAGCGCATCGGCGTCACGGCCTTTGAAAAAGATCAGGTACTTGGGTGGGGAGCTACTGCGGTCTTTCTTCACCGCATAGTCCACACCATATTTCCGGGCGATCTTCTCAAATTCCTTGATGGAAGGGTCTGTGATCTCGATATTGGAGATCCCCTGATTCTGACCAATGAGCTGCTTGACGGTCTGTTTTCCGTGGGGTGTCACAGGAGCGTCACGGCTTCTTTGCTTTTGCAGCTTCTTTTCCTTGCAGTGGGCCATGTACTTGCTGATGGCGGCTTTGAGCAGCCTGCCGGTGAACTTTGTTCCACTGACAACCAGCGTTAAAGTTCTGTTTTCCACTTCTTCCTGCATTTTCATCGCCTCCTTTCCACAAAATGTGCAGGGGTGGTGCATTTTCTTCTAAGGCGGGACCACCAGCCGCCGGAGAAAATATTTCTTCATCGCTCCATCCCGCGGCTCTTTTTCTTTACCGGCTTCTTATCCGGCAAATTCCACTCTTCCCGAAACTCTGCCACACCTTTGGGATCAAATACCTTCAACTTCTCCAGATCAAAGGCAACGGCAGAATATTTTCCATAACCGGACTGCACCTGATAGGGAAGCACCTTCCCCAATTTGTTCTCTTTGATGAATCGCAGCAGGTCCTTGCTGATGTCACCGGAAATAAACGCCTCTCCGGGGTCCAGGGAATATCCCGGTAGGTTCACCGTCATATCTGCAAACGGTTCTGCTCCATCTTCTGTATGGGTAATCATGCCGATATAAAGCCGCTGATTATTCGCATACATCCCAAGTTGCAGCGATATGGTTTCTTCCCCATATTCCCACTTGAAGGGGACTTTCTTTTCCTCATTCATATCAGATTCCTCCTATCGTATCTGTTCTTTGTGGTCATAAAACAAATCTCCATTTCTGACCTTTGCATGGCTGAGAATCTTGATCTGCCCCTTTGCCTGACTGTCCAGAGCTTTTTCATAGCCTATATCTGACAAAAACAGGCGGGTTCGTTCTCCTTTCCAGCCCACCGGGGAGTCATTCGTCAGCACATCAAAAATAATCATGTGCCGGGTGTTCTCCGCAAATCGCTGAAGATCCATGTAGTCATGGCCGTGATAGTTCTGCGCCCCGGCTTTCTGACGCATTTCCTCCATCAGCTGACCGATTGTTTTTCCTTCCTGCATAAAACCCACTTCCTTTCTGTTCTTATAAGACCAGCAAGATCATCTCCCGCAGCTGAGCAAAATAGAGCTTGCCCTGGGGCGTGACCAGCGTGTAGGAACCGGTATGACCGTGGTTGCAGTAGTCTTTGACGCAAAACAGCCCTGCATTTTTCACATTGGCATAAGGCAGCACATTGCCGGATGCCGTGCGGTACACAAACCGCCGTTCTATCAGAAACCGAACAAACCGGCGCTCCGGGACATCCAACTCTTTGGCGGTAGTCCTGAGATTGGTGCTGTGCTTTAAGTCGATGAACAGGTCATAGAAAGCGGCTTTGCCCTCCAGCTGTGCATTTTCCTTACGCAGAGAAATATTCGCTTCACGCTCAGCCAACAAGTCTGAGCAGAGCTTCATCAGAGCCTCCGGGGAAGTGGCAACCTCCCACAGCTTCTCTTTTGTGAGATAGGCCCCGTGCTTACGAATAGTAGGCAGGACATCATCGAATACCCACTGTTCAAACCGCTCTGCCGATGGCAATTTGCTGTGAACGATCAGGCGGTACAAATCTCCTTCGGGGATAAAAGTCATACTGATTTTGCGGTCGGGGCTTTGTGGGTGAGGTGCGTCGCGTTTCACGACATACCTACAATGGCGGATAATTGCATCGCGGGGATTGCTGTACCCCAGCGCAGCGGCCACATCCGTTCCGCAGAACAGGTATTTGCCGTTTTCTTCGATGACCCGGATACTGCCAAACTCCGGGTTTTTGAAAATTTCCATCTGGTTCATGTCGTGCCTCCTTTGGCATGATAAAAGGCGGCCTTTACCAGCCGCCTGCGTGCATATCGTGGTTGACCAATGAAGTGAAGTGATTGTTCATGGTGGTAGGCGCATTGAACAGCACTGCAAGCAGGTACTGCTTCATGTTGCGTACCTGGGTGGTATTCTTTTGCAGACAGTCCATGACAAACTCGATGTGGGAGCTGTCCAGTTTCAAAAAACGGGAACGCACGATCTCGTGAGGGAAGTCTGCCCCAGAGATCCGGGTGGTCTTTCGTTTGGCACAGACCGTTTCGACCAACAGCTCTACGATCTCATTTAGGTCATCCAGGTAGAGAGGATAACGCTGCTTCAAGCAGTCATACTCGATATTCTCCAAAATCAACTCCCGATAATTTTCTATCTCTGTGACAGACATCGCATCCCTTCCTTTCCGTTCCGGCGGTCTTGCCGCCGCTGTTTCCCGGAAGGGAATGGAATCGGTACTTGATCCATAAGTAATTGATTTTTCTGTATTTGATTTCTCTATATTTAATTCTGCGGGCTTTTCCATATCCGGTCTTACCATATCCGGGTTTTCCGTATCTGGTGAAGCCGTATCCGGCTGGGACATATCTGGCTGGGGCTGTTCATAGATGACATACTCGGTATCTGTAATCCGCCCACTTTTATCGCGTCTCTGATGGCGCACGATATATCCGGCTCCTTCCAGTTCACGCAGGGCAGCACCGATGGCATCCACGCCTTCCTTACAGATCTTTGCAAGGCCACGGGTAGTGTAATTCCAGTCCTCTGGCAAAGACAGCATCATGGAAAGCAGCCCCTTGGCTTTTAACGACAGATTTGCATTTCGTAAATGATGATTGCTCATCACGGTATAATCACGGGTCCGTTCAATGCGAAAAACGGCCATCGACCTCACTCCTTCCGAATTTTGGGTACAAAAAACCGCAATCCTCATTTCAAAGAATTGCGGTGTTCAGCGCTTTTCAAATTTTCTTGCATAGAACCAAAACAGCGGCTTTTGGGGACGCGCCTCTGTAAATGGCTCCTCCTGGGCGAAAGGAAGTGTTTGCATCACGCGGTCAATATCCGTTGAATCCATGTCATGCTGAGATCTGCAATCTTCCCGGATTGCTTCTTGAATTTCCTTTACCGTACACATAGTCATTCCTTTCCTTTCGTTGTATGGGTTTATGAGCGGCGGCGTTTTCCCGGTTTGAAATCGAGGATATGTCCCTCAATCACACGAGCGTAACGCTTGATTTTGATCTCCCGGCGCTGTTGGCTTTGCAGGGCGGTCTGATACCCATCCTCAGTCAAAAACAACCGCATTTCATCTCCGCGGCTGCCGTAAGCAGTGCTGGGACGCAGGACGGAAAACTCGATCATCCAGCGGGTATTATCCCAAAACCTCTCTACGGCGAGAATGTTGTGTCCTTTCAGCTCACGGGCTGAAATATCCCTCATAGGCGGCTCCTTTCATCGTTCCTGGTCTCTCTGACGCTTTTTCTGCCATGCCTCCAGCAGCTTGATGATGGTTTCCTGCATCCGCTGGGGCGTGTAGCTTTTGGGGAAATACTTCCGCAAAGTGTCAGAGGTAAATGTCACTCGGTCCAGATCACTTTTCTTTTCCTCACCCATGATGACACGCATCATATCGAGGGTCAGATGCCCCTCTTGGCTGTATTTCTTGAGCCGCTGGGCTTGGGAAAGAGAAGGGGTAGCCTGTTCACTGTCCATCGCGTCCAGCAGGTCTACCTGTTCCTCCTTTTTGAGAAAGGACAACTCATAGGCAGGGTTCAGGGCAATCTTCTTTTCATCCACCATATCCATCAATTCAGGAATCAGCTCTGTCAGACGGATAAATCTCTTAATCTGTGATTTGCTATCTGGACTGTTCTCCGCGATTTTTTCTGCCGCAGTCAACTTCGGCCCAACTTGGGCCGAAGTTAAATCCGTCCTGGCTCCTTGGTGCTTAATGGCATCCAGCTTCATTTTATAAGCAAATGCTCTTTCACTGGGGAGCAGGCTTTCTCGTTGTAAATTGCTGTCAACCATAATGATTGTAGCGGCATCATCATCCAAATCCCGAACAATGACCGGCATGGTCTCCTTTTCTGCCAGTTCACTGGCTCTGTGCCGCCTGTGTCCGGCTACCAGCTCATAACCGCCCTCCGGGTCCGGTCGGGCAATGGCCGGAACCAGAACGCCATACTGCTTGATACTGTCAGCGGTCTCCATCATGGCTTCGTCATCCTTGACTTTGAATGGGTGGTTCTTGAACGGATGCAGTTCAGACAACGGAATTTCCTGAATCTTTTCCAGCTTTGCATCCTGGCGGCCTTCTTCGGTGGAGAACAGATCATCTACCGATGCCAGCTCTATTTTTTTCGCGCTGCTTTTCAAGTTTCAACACCTCCTTCGTCAGATTTTTGTAGCCCTCTGCCACCTTGCCGCCGGGATCATGGGCAAAAATGCTTTTTCCCTCGGCGCTGATTTCCTTTGCCCGGACAGAATGGGGAATCTCTGTGCCGAATACTTTGATCTTGCTGCCATAGGTCTCTCGCAAAAGTGCGGAAATCTCTTTGGCAAAGTTGGTTCGGCTGTCAACCATCGTCAGCAGGATACCGTCTATCTGGAGCTTGGGGTTGATCTGCCGCTTTACCTTGTTTACCGTGGAGAGCAGCTGTTCCAGCCCTTTGGCGGGCAGATACTCCGCCTGAACGGGAATTATGATCCTGTTTGCAGCGGCCAGCGCATTGACTGTGAGCATCCCAAGGGAGGGCTGGCAGTCGATGAGGATATGGGAGTATTGCCCCTTCAGCGTGTCCAGATATTGCCTCAAGATAGTCTCACGGCTCATGGCATTTACCAGGGATACCTCCATACCGGATAACTGGATGTCCGCAGGCATCAGGTCTACGCCCTCTGGGTGGTGCAGGATACCCTCGCCGGGACGAAGCGGCTCATCCATCAGGATACGCCCCATAGCGTCCGACAGCGTAAAGGGCAGCTTGTCCGGTTGTGGATTGCCCAGGCTGATAGTCAGGCTTCCTTGCGGATCTCCGTCGATCAGCAGGACTTTCTTTCCGGCCTGTGCCAAACCGATTCCAAGATTGGCACAGGTGGTGGTTTTGCCAACGCCGCCCTTCTGGTTGGCGATGGCGATGATTTGCGTGTTCATTGACTTCACCTCATTTCTGATTGTTGCTGTTGCTTCTGGAAATAGAAAAAGCCGCCACTCCAAAATAAAAAGTGAAGTGACGGCTCTTTCTATGGCCGGAATATGAGTTCCTGAAATGAAAAAAGCACCCAGTCATTTTACACTGAGTGCTGTATCAAATTCATATTCAATTATTCAAATTAGGTCAAACTATGCCAAACTGCCACAGCCAAAAACGAGGGGAAAGATGGCTGAAAAGTAGCCCCCAAAACACCCACAAAATCGGCTCTCGGTTAACCACTTTGGGCACCACTTGACCCTCTTTTTGCCCTCTTTTTGGCCGGTTAACCACTTGCGGACCACTAAAAATTGGGTGAAAACGGCTCTCGTTTTGCTAAATTTGGTCAAACTATATCAGCCCGTTTAGATATAGTAAAACCCCGGAAAACCTTGATTTTCCGGGGTTTTTGAACCATTTTGATACGGTTTGAACAGCAGATTATCTCTTGCTGAACTGAGGCGCGCGACGAGCTGCCTTGAGACCGTATTTCTTACGCTCTTTCATACGTGGATCACGTGTAAGGAATCCAGCAGCTTTAAGAGCTGGTCTGTAGTCTTTGTCTGCCTCAAGGAGTGCTCTGGAAAGACCATGACGGATTGCTCCAGCCTGTCCTGTGTATCCACCGCCGTGAACATTAACGATCACGTCGAATTTACCCTCTGTCTCTGTTAAAGCCAGTGGCTGACGAACGATAACCTTCAGAGTCTCAAGTCCGAAGTACTCATCGATGTCTCTTTTATTGATAGTGACTTTACCTGTTCCAGGTACCAGGTAAACTCTTGCGATTGATTTCTTTCTTCTTCCTGTTCCGTAGAATTTTGCGCTAGCCAATGTTTTCTACCTCCTATTAAAATGTTAAAACTTCAGGCTTCTGAGCCTCATGTTTGTGCTCTGGTCCTGCGTATACGAAAAGTTTCTTGTTCATAGCTCTTCCAAGAGGTCCTTTCGGAAGCATTCCCTTAACTGCGAGCTCGATAACCTTCTCAGGTTTCTTTGCTAACATTTCTTTTAATGTGGTTTCTTTCATTCCACCAACATAGTCGGAGTGGTTATAATAAATCTTCTGCTCAAGCTTCTTGCCTGTAACTTTGATCTTATCAGCGTTTACAACGATTACATAATCTCCTGTGTCAACGTGCGGTGTAAACTGAGGTTTGTTCTTTCCTCTTAAAACACTTGCAACACCGGATGCCAGACGTCCCAGAGTGCAACCCTCTGCGTCAACTACATACCATTTTCTTTCGATTTTATCCGGATTAGCCATATAAGTCTGCATGGTCCTACCTCCTGTTATTTATCAACGATAATGTTTCTCAAACCGCGGTACTTCCGCGAAAAAAAGTAAATGGAAACGCGGGTGCAAAATAAATCGCGGAAATGTCCGAAACCGCTGATAAAATGCCGTCGCCGGGGCTATTGGCTCAAGCATCTTCGCACTACGTCACATTGAGTTATTATATTATAAGGCACCTTGCCTGTCAACTGTTTTTTCTTGTAATTTTCAACAAAATTCCTGTTTTCAGAAAAACTCGATTCCCATCAGCGTCAACCCCTGAGCCGGAGCTGTGGGGCCTGCTGCCCCGCGGTCACAGGCTTTCAGGATCTTATCCATGCGTTCCGGCGGATACTGCCCGTTTCCGATCTCGATCAGGGTTCCGGAAATGATACGCACCATATTGTAAAGGAAACCTGTTCCTGAAATGCGGATGGTCACCATGTCACCATCTCTCCACACGTCCATGGAGGTCACGGTACGGATGGTGGTCTTCACCTGTGCGCCGGAGCCGCAGAAGCTGGCAAAATCATGGCGTCCGATCAGATAAGATGTTGCTTCCTTCATCTTATCCACATCCAGTTTATAATGGTAAAAATAAGAGTACAAACGCTCCGTTGGCACCGGAAACCGCCGGTTCAGGATACGATATTCATATGTTTTTTCACTGTCACAGTAACGGGGATGAAAATCCGGCTCCACCTCCTCAGAAAGCTGGATACGGATATCCTCCGGAAGTCTCTGGTTCAGTGCATAGGAAAATTTTTCCCCGGGGATCCTGGATTCGGTATCAAACACCGCCACATTTCCAAGAGCGTGCACTCCTGCATCTGTACGGCTGGCACCGATGGTCTCGATTTTTTCCCCAAGCAGCTCACTTAAGGTATCGTTTAAAACGCCCTGAATGGTGATTCCATTTGGCTGTGTCTGCCAGCCTGAGTACTTGGTTCCATCATAAGCTACAACAAGTCCTACTCGTTTCATAAAATATATTCCCTCCTGATACAGACATCCCTGCAGTACTTTCTATCCCAAAACAGACATACCGTCCTGCAAAATGCCTGCCTGATCCGATTACAGTTCCGCTGTGCAAAATGCAACGCTTCGGACCGTTCCATGTCTGAGTACCGGCAGGATTTGGCTACAGTCCCGCCACACGGAATGCAACACCCACCGCAAGATATGCCACAAGGATCCCATAGGCCGCATAATCTCTTTTTTCATAATGCAGCGGCTTCATTTGAGTTCTGTGCTCTCCACCATGGTAACACCTTGCTTCCATGGCCATTGCCAGATCATTGGCGCGACGGAACGCCGAAATAAACAGCGGCACAAGAAGGGGTACCATATTTTTCGCCTTCTGGATCAGGTTTCCGTTTTCGAAATCTGCACCTCTGGCGATCTGTGCCTTCATGATCTTATCCGTCTCCTCCAGAAGGATCGGGATAAAGCGAAGGGCAATGGACATCATCATGGCGATCTCATGTACCGGCACCCGGATCTTGTTCAGCGGACGGAGCAGTCTCTCCAGACCATCTGTCAGCTGATTCGGCGTGGTAGTCAATGTCATGATGGAAGATCCGATCACAAGGTAAACAAGACGGATCGCCATTCTTCCTGCAAGAACAA
Source organism: Blautia sp. BCRC 81119 (assembly GCF_003184505.1). Taxonomy (NCBI): domain Bacteria; kingdom Bacillati; phylum Bacillota; class Clostridia; order Lachnospirales; family Lachnospiraceae; genus Blautia; species Blautia sp. BCRC 81119. The sequence goes on from NZ_QJHD01000032.1 coordinate 45,812, forward strand.
GGCCTTCCCTTGTGACCTTGATGATCCCGAAACGCCACAGCACTTCGCCAGGCGTCAGGATGATATTGAACACAACCGTGATCAGAAGGATCATAACGATAGCCTTCAGACCCTTGAACATGAATTTCACCGGAACCTTGGATATTGCGATCATAGCTACCAGAAATGCTGTTGCCACCGCATATCCGAGAAATGTATGGAACAGGAACACAGAGATCAGAAATCCCAGAGTTCCCAGAAATTTGGTCCGTGGGTCCAGTCTGTGAAGAACGGATTTGGCCGGATAATACTGGCCAATGGTAATATCTCTGATCATTTTTCCGCCCCTCCTTTGTTCAGTAATGGAGAGTTCGCCTGCGCAAGTACGGCAAGGATACTGTCTCTGGCTTCCTCCACCGTTGTGGCATCTGCATCCACATGCAGCCCATGTTCCTTCAGCGCATGCATGATATAAGTGATCTGCGGTGCGGCAAGTCCCATGGTTTCCAGTTCCTTATAATGGGAAAAAACCTTCTTCGGCTCATCATCAAATACAGCTTCTCCGTGATTCATAACAATGAGGCGCTCCACGTATTTCGCAATATCCTCCATGCTGTGGGAAACCAGAACAATGGTTATCCCTCGCACCTTATGAAGCTCTGCGATCTGATCCAGGATATCATCCCTGCCCTTCGGGTCAAGCCCTGCTGTGGGCTCGTCCAGGATCAGAATCTTCGGGTTCATGGCAAGAACCCCTGCAATAGCTACTCTTTTTTTCTGGCCTCCGGAAAGCTCAAAGGGTGATTTCTTGAAATTGGACTCTTTTACTCCAACCTGAGTCAGCGCCTGCTTCGCTTCTTTCTCTGCTTCTTCCCTGGAAAGTCCCTGATTCATAGGTCCGAAACATACATCCGAGATCACATCATTTTCAAACAGCTGATGCTCCGGGTACTGGAACACCAGACCAACCTCGCTGCGGAGCTGTTTCCGGTCATATTTCTCAGCCCACACATCTTCTCCGTTATACAGAACCTGGCCGGATGTTGGCTGTACCAGCGCATTCAGATGCTGGATCAGCGTGGATTTTCCGCTTCCTGTGTGTCCGATGATCCCGATAAACTGGCCGTCCGGGATCACAAGGCTGACATCCTTCAGCGCATGGCTCTCATAGGCTGTCCCGGGGCTGTAGGTATAGGTTACATTTTTTAATTCGATTGACATAATGCGCTCACCAGCTCCTCTGTAGTCAGTATTCCATCCGGAACATCCACGCCGGATTTCTTCAGTTCATATGCAAGAAGTGTTACCTGTGGTACATCCAGTCCATACGCCTTAAGGGTATCCACCTGGGAAAAGATCTCTTTGGGATTTCCCTGCATCACAACATTTCCGCTGTCCATGACATAAACACGGTCAGCATGGATCACTTCCTCCATGTAATGGGTGATCAGAATGACTGTTACCTTTTCCTTACGGTTCAGCTCCCGCACTGCCTCCAGGACTTCCTTTCTTCCGTTAGGATCCAGCATGGCGGTAGGCTCATCCAGAATGATGCACCGCGGGCGCATGGCCATCACGCCTGCAATAGCCACTCTCTGCTTCTGCCCTCCGGAAAGTTTGTTTGGGGACTGATAACGATAGGCTGTCATACCGACTTTTTCCAGGCTGTCATTCACCCGTTTCCAGATATCATCTGTAGGAACTCCCATATTTTCCGGACCAAAGCCTACATCCTCTTCCACAACGGTTCCTATGATCTGGTTATCCGGATTCTGAAATACCATTCCTGCCTTCTGGCGTACCTTCCAGAGTTTGGTCTCTCTGGCGGTATCGATCCCGTCCACCAGCATCGTTCCCTCTGTTGGGATCAGAAGCGCATTCATATGCTTCGCCAGTGTGGATTTTCCGGATCCGTTATGTCCCAGAACTGCCACAAATTCTCCTGCTTTAATGTCCAGGTCCACATCATTGACTGCACGCTGCATGTCTACCACATTGCCGTCATCATCGTATCTCTGATAGTCAAATCCCAGCTTAAGCGCCTTGATAATTCCCATCTTTTCTGCTCTCCTTAATCCTCTGTAGCTGCCGGTTCACCAAGGCCGGTCAACTCATCGATCAGTGCCCATATCTCGTCTCTTCCCTGCTTCGTCTCCGCAGAAAACGGAAGGATCTTTCCCTCTTTCGGAAGGCCCAGTCCGATGCGGATCTCCTTCAGGCTTTTTGCCACCTGGCTGCGTTTCAGCTTGTCAAGCTTGGTCGCGATGATCACCGGCTCATATCCGTTGTGACAGATCCAGTCATACATCTGCTTGTCATTGGCGGAAGGCTTGTGGCGGATATCCACCAGGAGAAAAACCGCACGGAGCTCTTTGGAATTATGAAGATAGCCCTCGATCATTTTTCCCCATTTTTCCTTCTCTGCCGCAGAAACCTTGGCGTAGCCGTAGCCCGGCAGGTCTACGAGATACATTGCTTCATTAATATTATAAAAATTGATCGTCTGTGTTTTTCCCGGCTGTGCGCTGGTTCTTGCCAGGGCCTTGCGGTTCATCAGACCATTGATCAGGGAGGATTTCCCTACATTTGATTTTCCCGCAAAAGCTACCTCCGGCCTTCCTGTGTCCGGGATCTTGCTTGTGATGCCGCAGACGATATCCAGCGATACGTTTTTGATTACCATTCGTTATTCCTCCCTTTTCTTTTAAAAGCCCTGTCCTGAAGGTCAGGGCAGGGTTTTTCTGTTTTTTGTTTATGCAAGAGCTTCACCGAGAACTTCTTTCATGTTATCCACAAACCGGATATTCAGTCCCTGGATGATCTCTCTGTCCATCTCCTCGATATCCGGACGATTTTTCTCCGGAACAAGGACTTCTTTGATCCTGGCATATTTAGCTGCAAGCAGCTTCTCTTTCAGTCCGCCGATCGGAAGCACACGGCCTCTTAAGGTGATCTCACCGGTCATGGCAAGATCCGCACGTACCGGTTTTTCGATAATTGCAGACAGCATGGCAGTTGCCATTGTAATACCGGCAGACGGGCCATCCTTCGGAACGGCACCCTCCGGAATATGTACATGCATATCATGCTTCTGGAAAAATTCCGGATCGATCTCATATTGGTCAGAAACCGAACGGATATAACTGATACCTGCCTGTGCAGATTCCTTCATCACATCTCCAAGCTGTCCGGTAAGAAGCAGCTCGCCTTTTCCGGGCATGATATTGACTTCGATCTGCAGGGTATCACCGCCTACCTGTGTCCATGCAAGACCGCGGGCGATCCCGATCTCATCCTTCTCATTGGCCATCAGATAGTTATATCGTTCTTTGCCAAGGAATCTGGAAATATTTCTGGATGTGACAACTACCTTATCCTTACCCTCTTCCATGATAGCACGTGCAGTTTTTCTGCAGATACGTCCGATGCTTCTCTCCAGAGAACGGACTCCTGCTTCCTTGGTATAGTTGTTGATCAGCTTGCCAAGAGCTGCCGGCTGGATCACCAGCTTGCCTTCCGGAATACCGTTGATCTCCATCTGCTTCGGGATCAGATGTTCCCTTGCGATATGTTCCTTCTCATTTTCCGTATATCCCGGGATTTCCATCAGCTCCATACGGTCAAGAAGAGGTCTCGGGATTCCCTGAACATCATTTGCAGTGGCAATAAACAGTACCTCGGAAAGATCCTGGGGAATCTCCACATAGTGATCATTGAACTTACTGTTCTGCTCCGGATCCAGAACCTCCAGAAGTGCTGCGGAGGTATCTCCTTTATAATCGCTGCTGGTCTTGTCGATCTCATCAAGAAGCATCAGCGGGTTGCTGACTCCGGCTTCCTTCAATGCGACTGTGATCCTTCCTGGCATGGCACCGACGTAAGTCTTTCTGTGGCCACGGATCTCTGCCTCATCACGGACACCTCCAAGACAGATGCGGACGTATTTCTTGTTCATGGCCTCTGCCACAGAACGTGCAATGGAAGTTTTTCCGGTTCCCGGAGGTCCCACCAGACAGAGGATTGGACTCTTTCCCTTGTGGGTCAGCTTACGTACAGCAAGAAATTCCATGATACGCTCTTTGACCTCTTTCAGTCCGTAATGACCCTCTTCCAAAACCTTCCATGCGTTCTCAAGATCCTCGGAATCCTCGGATTTCTTATTCCACGGAAGTGCAAGAACGGTTTCCAGATAGCCTCTCTGCACCGTTGCCTCTGCAGCACTGGCTGCCATTCCTTTAAAACGGCTGATCTCCTTAGAAATCTTCTCTTTTACTTCATCAGATGCATCCAGCTCCTTCAGCTGTTTTTTAAATTCATCGATATCATCAGCAGTATTCTCCTCGCCCAGCTCCTCACGGATGGTTTTCAGCTGTTCCCGGAGGATATACTCTCTCTGATTCTTGTCGATATGGGATTTCACCTTGCGCTGAAGATCTTTGGTGATATGGATCACCTCGATCTCGCTGCCAAGAAGCGCTCCAAGGATCTCATAACGGTCATTCAAAGACACTGCTTCCAGAAGCTTCTGCTTGTTCTGATACGCCATCGGAAGATTTACTGCGATCTGGTCGATAGTTTCCTGCACATCTTCGATGTTCATGATCTGGGTTACCAGATCCTTGCTTACTTTTCCGCTTTCTCTGCAATATCTCTGAAAAAGCTCCCGGATGCTGCGAAGCATGGCGTCCTTTACCGGTTCCGGGTAATCCTCTTCCTGTGCCGTAACGATCTCGCATTCCGCCTTCAGATATGGTTCCTCCTGCTCCAGGCCCAGAACCTCTGCCCTGTCCAGTCCCTCTACCAGAACCCGGTAAAGATCCTGCGGAAGCTTCACCACCTGCTTGATATAAGCGACGGTTCCTACCTGATACAGATCCGTAAGTTCCGGTATTTCCACCTCAGGATCCTTCTGTGTCAGCAGAAAGATCTTCTGGTCATGGAGCATGGCTGCTTCCACGGCACGGATGGATTTCTCCCTGCTCACATCAAAGTGTACGATCATATCCGGAAGGACTGTAGTCCCACGGAGAGCGATCATTGGCAATATATTGACCTGATTTGTCATTTATGTCATTCCCTTCATCAAGCTGTTTCCGGCTTGCCTTTCTTTCTCGAACGGGATGTTTTGCGTCCTGCTTTTTTTGCAGGAGCCTTGGCCTCCCCGTGGATGATCTCCGGCTCTCCGGTTCCCTCCACTGCCTCTTTTGTGACGATACACTTACGGATGGTGTCGTCCGATGGTGTCTTGTACATCAGATCCATCAGGGTATGCTCCATGATGGCACGAAGTCCTCTGGCACCTGTTTTTCTCTCAAGAGATTTCCGGGCAACTGTCTCAAGTGCTTCATCCTGGAACTCAAGCTGCACGCCATCCAGCTCAAAAAGCTTGTCGTACTGTTTTGTGAGGGAATTCTTAGGCTCCTTCAGAATACGGATCAGTGCTTCTTCATCCAGAGAATCCAAGGTTACCACGACCGGAACTCGTCCGATAAACTCCGGGATCAGACCGAATTTAATAAAGTCCTCCGGCATAACCTCCTTCAGAACTTCGCCCACATTGCGGTCTTCCTTCTCGGAAACCTCTGCTCCGAAACCAATGGATTTGGTATCCTGTCTTGCCTCGATGATCTTCTCCAGTCCGTCAAAAGCACCACCGCAAATGAACAGGATGTTTGTAGTATCGATCTGGATAAATTCCTGATGAGGATGCTTTCTTCCTCCCTGAGGAGGTACGCTTGCAACGGTTCCTTCCAGAATTTTCAGAAGTGCCTGCTGTACGCCCTCACCGGACACATCTCTGGTGATGGAGGTATTCTCGGATTTTCTTGTGATCTTATCGATCTCATCGATATAGATGATTCCGTACTGGGCACGCTCAATATCATAATCGGCTGCCTGAATGATCTTCAGAAGAATGTTCTCAACATCCTCGCCAACATAACCTGCCTCTGTGAGAGTAGTGGCATCTGCGATGGCAAAAGGAACATTCAGCAGTCTTGCCAGTGTCTGTGCAAGAAGTGTCTTACCGGAACCGGTCGGACCAAGCATCAGGATATTACTCTTCTGCAGCTCCACGTCCAGGTTTCTTGAAGCAAGAATCCTCTTGTAATGATTGTAAACAGCTACGGAAAGTGCCTTCTTGGCATCATCCTGTCCGATCACATACTCATCCAGGATACTGTGGATCTCTTCCGGTTTCAGAAGGTTGATCCCTGTTTCATAATCTGCCTCATGATCATACATACTGAATTCTTCTTCCATGATCTCGGAGCAGATCCCGATACATTCATCACAAATATATGCTCCATCCGGACCTGCGATCAGCTTGCGTACCTGATCTTCAGTCTTATGGCAAAAGGAGCATCTTACCTTTCCTTCTTTTACTTTATCTGCCATATCTTTTTGTTTCCTTTCTAAGCGTAAATGTCCGTCTCTCGCAGACATTTAAAATTCCTTTTTAAAGCAAGATAAGACTCCTGTGTCTTTACAGGAGTCTTTTCTTACGCATTATTTGTGGATCACAACACCGTCGATCAGGCCGTATGCCTTAGCTTCTTCCGCTGTCATATAGTTGTCACGGTCAGTATCTTTTTCCACAATCTCAAGAGGCTGTCCGGTATTCGCAGAAAGAATCTCGTTCAGCTTCTTTTTGGTTTTTGCGATCTGGTCAGCTACGATCTGGATCTCTGTAGCCTGCCCCTGTGCACCGCCTGATGGCTGATGGATCATGATCGTCGAATTCGGCAGTGCATATCTCTTGCCTTTGGCACCGGAGGACAGGAGGAAAGCTCCCATGCTGGCTGCCATTCCAAGGCAGATCGTAGATACATCGCACTTGATATACTGCATTGTATCATAAATTGCCATTCCGGCAGTTACAGAACCACCCGGGCTGTTGATATAAAGCTGGATATCCTTGGAAGGATCTTCTGCTTCCAGGAAGAGAAGCTGCGCAACGATCAGGTTCGCACTGACATCGTTTACCTCTTCTCCAAGGAAAATGATTCGGTCCTTAAGAAGTCTTGAATAGATATCATAACTTCTTTCTCCTCTGCTGGTCTGCTCAATGACGTAAGGTACTAAACTCATTTTGCCCTCCATTTCCGAGGTTTATTACGCCTCTACAGCTGCATCGGCAACTAATGTAACAGCTTTCTGAACAGCCATATCTTTCTTCATCTGCTCCATCTCGTTCTCACCGATGAGATCTTTTAATTTGTCTGCTTCCATCTTGTACATCTCTGCCATCTTGGAGATCTCTTCGTTAACCTCTTCCTCTGTTGGCTGGATGTTCTCTACCTCAGCGATCTTCTCAAGAACAAGTCTTGTCTGGATTCTCTTAAGAGCCTGTGGCTTCATGTCTTCCATCATCTTGTCAACGCTCTGGCCTGTGAACTGGAAGTACTGCTCCATGGAAAGACCCTGGGACTGCATTCTTCTTGCGAAATCGTCAAGCATCTGACGTGTCTGTGTCTCGATCATTGCCTCCGGAATATCCATCTGTGCATTCTCGATCACTTTATCTACTGCTGCATCTTCTTTTGCACGACGTGCATCTTCTGCTTTCTTCTCTGTCAGGTTCTTCTTAACGTCTTCCTTGTACTCAGCAAGTGTATCAAACTCAGATACATCCTTAGCAAAGTCATCGTCAAGCTCCGGAAGCTCTTTTGCTTCGATCTTCTTAACATCGCACTGGAATACAGCTTCTTTGCCAGCCAGCTCTTTTGCCTGATACTCCTCCGGGAATGTAACCTTAACTTCTACGTGATCACCTGTGTTAGCACCAACAAGCTGCTCCTCGAATCCCGGGATGAAGGTGTTGGAACCAAGTGTCAGCGGATAGTCTGTTCCTTTACCGCCCTCGAATGCCTCACCATCTACGAAGCCCTCGAAATCGATAGTTGCTGTATCGCCGTTCTGTGCTGCACGATCCTCAACTGTGATGGTTCTGGAGTTTTTCTCCTGCTCTTTCTTAAGCTCAGCCTCAACTTCCTCGTCTGTTACCTCTGTCTCAGACTTCGGAACCTCAAGTCCTTTATAGTCACCAAGAGTTACCTCTGGTTTAGTAGCTACTTCTGCTGTAAAGATAAATGGTTTGCCAGGCTCAACCTGTGTTACATCGATCTTAGGCTGGGAAACGATCTCAAGATCACACTCAGCAAGTGCTTTGCTGTAATGCTCAGGGATCAGAGCGTTTGCAGCGTCCTCAAGGAATACTCCCTTTCCGTACATCTGCTCGATCATTTTTCTTGGAGCTTTTCCTTTACGGAATCCCGGAATAGAAATTCTGCCTTTTGCTTTCTGATATGCATTCTGCATTGCTTTGTCAAGATCCTCGGCGGAAACCTCGATTGTAAGTTTCGCCATGTTTTTCTCCATTTTCTCCACCTGTAAACTCATGTTTCTTGTTCCTCCTTAATCATATCGAGTAAATACCTTATATAAAATAGTTAACACTCGCATTATATATTTACAGTCATTTCTGTAGTATAGCATAACCACTGTAAAAACGCCAGTATTTTTTTCAGTTTTCCATATGCCCCCACAGGGCATTTCTCAGCTGCCCACGTCCTCAATGTTAAAGTAATTTTCTGTCTTTCTTATGTTGTTAAGACAAAATGTAAAAATCCTTTTATAAGTTTTAGGCGTATAATGAACACCATCGTCTGTACCGTCTCCCGTATTGGATACAGTACCATATCCGGTCCGCATCAGATAACTGTAAACATCAATATAGTGGTACTGACTTCCAAGCTCACCGGCAAGACCGCTGTTAAAAGTCCGGACATCCTCACATTTACGATTCTTGGTACTTCCCTTTTCCCCTCCATTGATCGGATTCACAGACATATAATACAGACTGCAGTTTTTCATGGAAAGCTTTGTTCCCAGCTTTTTCATATAAGACACGTACTGTGAGAGTCTATCATTCAGATCCTGTTTTCCGTTAATATCTCTGAGATCATTGATACCATGATTAAACACCACTGCGATCTTTGCGTATTTTTCATTTTTACGATATTTTTCTATTTCTTTCAAAAGAGCCTGTGCGCCCGTTGACTTCAGCCAGCCCAGTTCCGTATTAGAACGGCATACAAAGCTGACATGGCTGTCCACATACTCCTTTCCAAACTGTTCGTACAATACCTTCTGAAGACCATATGTCCTGGAATCTCCCACAAAGATGATCCTTTCGTAATTCTCAGGATAATGAAAGCTGTTCCTGACCAGATTCGGTTCCTGATACCGCCAGAATCTCACCGCATAGAGATGCATGGTTCCACTGACTGTGATCACCTGTCCGGCTTCATACCTTGGTGCAGTCTTCTGACCTGCCCTGGTAGACCATCCAAGGAATGTATAATTCTCTTCATTGGCCATCACCGGTAGTTTCAGTTTTCCGCTTGGAGCCTGGATGATCTTGTAGATATCTCCGTCATTCCTGTGCAGGATCAGTTTGGGATTGTTCTTCTTTTTTATCACTGCATAAAACGTTACATTTCTTTTTACAAAATATTTTTTTCCCGGCTTATATCCTGCCTCCGCTCCTCCTTTTTTCAGAGACCATCCTTCTGCCTGATATCCTGCTGGGACCTGCGGCACTTTGGGAATCGTGATCATGGAACCATATTTCTGTTTCTTTTCCAATTTTTTATATATAGCAGAGGAGGCTCCTCCGCCTGACCTGAAAGATACGGAATACACTTTTTTGCAAGCATTCCCGAATGTATCATCCGACCAGTCAAAGCCGGCAGCTGACACCAAATTTCCTGTGGCTGTCATCAGTATAACAAAAAGCGCCACTACCCACAGGACCTGTTTCATCTCTTTTTTCATGCTCTTACATACACCACCGATTCAGCGATCTCTTCTGCCTTTGCGCTTCCCTCCAGCTGTCCGATCAGGGAAAGGCTGAAATCGATGGCTGTTCCAAGGCCTCTGCTGGTAGTTACATTTCCATCTACCACTACAGGCTCCAGAGATGTTCTGGCACTTTTAAGCTGTTCCATAACAGATGGGTACGATGTAGCATTTATGCCTTTCAGGAATCCAAGTCTCTCGAATATACCTGGTGCCGCACAGATAGCTGCTACCTTGCCACCATTCTGATAGAAATCTGTCAGAAGCTCAGTCAGCGGTTTATATTTCTCCAGATATTTTGTTCCCGGCATTCCTCCCGGAATTACAAGCATATCCGCATCGGAAAAATCACATTCTCCAAAGGTACGGTCTGTAAGAAGATCGATCCCATGAGAGGTTCTGATCTCTTTTGTCTCTTTGATAGATACTGTCTGGATGTCGATCCCGGCTCTTCTCATCAGATCTACCACGGTCAGTCCTTCAATATCTTCAAAACCATCTGCGAAAAAAATATATACTTTACTCATGATCCTGTTCATCCTTTCTTTTATAAAATCCATAAATATTTTCTGTATTCCCCATTCCCTTCCATAATGCTTTTTTCATCTGAAAATGTCAAGAAATTTCAACAGATATGCCATTGCAAATCCTGTTTTTTTCCTGTAGACTGAACATAATATCTTTTCATTTCACAAATCCGGAGGTTTTTTATATGGAGATCGAACGTAAATTTCTGATCCGGAAGGATGACCTTCCGCAGGATCTGGCTTCTTATCCCTGCCACAGAATCGAGCAGGGGTATCTTTGCACTTCCCCTGTCGTCCGCATCCGCCGGCAGGATGATGACTATTTTCTTACTTACAAATCCAAGGGTCTCATGAGCCGTGAAGAATATAATCTTCCGCTCACCGCTGAAGCCTATGAGCATCTGAAGCCTAAAGCAGACGGTATCCTCATTACCAAGGACCGCTATGTGATTCCGGAAAAAGACGGACTTTTTATTGAACTGGATGTGTTCCACGGAGAATACGAGGGAGTTCTTCTGGCTGAGGTGGAATTTCCTACAGAGGAAGCCGCCAATGCCTACACTGCGCCGGACTGGTTCGGAGAAGATGTAACTTATTCCACCAGATATCATAACAGTACCATGAGCCAGGGCTGGCAGATTAATAGCTGACCGAATCTGAAATCGCACTTGTATTTCTTATTTCAGGTGCTATAATTAGTAATGCAGGCAGATATAGTTCATCGGTAGAACATCAGCTTCCCAAGCTGAGGAGGCGGGTTCGATTCCCGTTATCTGCTTTCATTGCCAAAGAGGGCACGCAGTCAGGCGTGTCCTTTTTTATAAATTTCAAGGAGGATTTTTGTTTATGAAGATTGGATTTATCGGATGTGGAAATATGGCCTCTGCCATGATCGGCGGTATTCTCCGTCAGGGGATCTTTTCAAAGGACGAGATCATTGTTTCCAACCTTACAGAAGAAGGCAGAGCGCGCAGTGAAAAAACTCTTGGTGTTGTCACCACTCTGGATAACAATGAAATCGTCAGATCTGCAAAAACTGTCGTTCTTGCAGTAAAGCCGCAGTTTTATGAGGAAGTTCTCACAGAGGTCCACGACAGTCTCACGACAGAGCACACCATCATCGGAATCGCTCCCGGCAAGACTCTTGCATGGCTGGAAGAAAAAGCCGGTCTTCCTCTGAAAGTTGTCCGTTTTATGCCTAATACTCCTGCACAGGTTGGGGCCGGAATGACTGCTGTATGTACCAATGACCGGGTTTCGGAAGACGAACTGGCAGAAATCCTTAAGATCACAGACAGCTTTGGCTGTACCGAAGTGGTACCGGAGCGTCTGATGGACGCCGCAGGCGCTGTAGGCGGCTGTTCACCGGCTTATGTGTTTATGTTTATCGAAGCCATGGCAGATGCCGCTGTCAGCCAGGGAATGCCTCGTAAGCAGGCTTATAAATTTGCTTCCCAGACTGTTCTCGGCAGCGCAAAAATGGTTCTGGAAACCGGCAGACACCCGGGAGACCTGAAAGACATGGTCTGCTCACCGGCAGGAACTACCATTGAAGGTGTCCGCACCCTGGAAAAGAGCGGCTTCCGCAGTGCCGTATTCGAAGCGCTTACCGCAGCTGCTGAGAAGGGTAAGAAGTTATAATTTTCGAAAACAAAAACTCCGTGAGGTCTGCATTCACCCGGACCTCACGGAGTTTTTCCATCTCATCTCTTTTATCGTCTGCCGACAGCCCTACAGCAACTCGATCAGCGCGTCAATATCTTCCATTTTTGTTCCCCAGCTTGTGGCAAAACGGATCACTGTATGATCTTTATCATATTTTTCCCAGAAATCAAACTGAACTTCTTTGCCCAGTTCTTCTTTCTTTTTATTTTCCAAAACTACAAACTGCTGGTTCGTGGGAGAATCCATAAAAAGCTGATATCCTTTTTCCTGAAGGGCTCTTTTCAGCTTCATAGCTGTTTCAATAGCATTTTTGCTGATTCTTGTATACAGATCATCGGTAAACAGTGTGTCAAACTGGATTCCCAGAAGACGGCCTTTTGCCAGAAGGGCTCCCTGCTGCTTCACCATAGTCATAAAGTGCTTCGGAGCTTTTTTCGTAAAGACCACTGCCTCACCGCAGAGTGCTCCTACCTTGGTTCCGCCGATGTAGAACACATCTGTACATCTGGCTATATCCTCAAGTGTCACATCTGCTTCCGGACTTACCAGACCGTAGCCAAGTCTTGCTCCGTCCAAAAACAGCGGAAGTTCGTATTTATGGCATACCTCGGAAATTTCCTCCAGCTCTTTCTTCGTATAAAGTGTTCCGTACTCTGTCGGATGGGAAATATAAACCATTCCCGGAAATACCATATGGTCGTGACTTTCATCACCATAAAAAGTTTCCACATAATCTGTGATACTTTCTGCTTTGATCTTTCCGTTTTCTGCCGGAAGTGTCAGTACCTTATGTCCTGTATACTCGATTGCTCCGGCCTCATGACAGCTTACGTGTCCGGTCTGCGCCGCAAGAACACCTTCATAACGGTTCAGGACAGAACCTATGATCGTGGCATTGGTCTGAGTTCCTCCCACCAGGAAAAACACATCTGCATCCGGACAGCCACAGGCTTTACGGATCTTCTCCTTTGCAGAATCACAGTATTTGTCTGTGCCATAGCCGGAAAGCTTCTCCATATTGGTTTCCAGAAGCTTCTGGAGGATCGCCGGATGGGCTCCCTCGCAGTAATCGTTTACAAAAAATAACATTTTATTTTCTCCTCATCTGTATTTTCATTTTATTTGACCGTCTTCCCCGGAATGATCTTACAGGTAGAAAACGATTTGAATTTACAGGAAATCGCCCCCTTCAATAGGAAGCCCGTTTCTGAAAGAAATTCACAAATCCCCGGTCGAGATCCCGCAAAGACTGCTGTAATGCAATGGAATCTGCTGCTTTCAGAAAGGCAAACTCCTCTTGCTTTTTCAGTTCAGTCAGCATGGCGGAAGTCTGGGAATAGCCGATCTTTTCCCCATTTTCATAGCCTTCCTTACGCATGGCAAGTCCCCGGTTGTAGATGAACCGGCAGCATCCCAGGGTCTGATGGATGAAGTTTTTCTGTTCTCTGTTCGGGTAGATCCTGAATTTAATTCCTTTTTGCATTATCCCATCTTATCCTTTTGTCTCTGCGATGTTTTCTGGTTTTCAATATACTGTTTTACTGTTTCCAGCGGAGCACCGCCCACCGTCGATACAAAATAGCTGTTTGTCCAGAGAGTCGGCATTTTCGTTTTAAGATAGGGAAATTCCTGTCTTAAAATTCTGGACGTATAGCCTTTAAATGACTTT
>NZ_QJHD01000033.1:0-57149 GCF_003184505.1 Blautia sp. BCRC 81119
CACTAGAATTAAATCATATCGACCGAAGTTTCAATAAAGTAATTCCCGTTCGACTTGCATGTGTTAAGCACGCCGCCAGCGTTCATCCTGAGCCAGGATCAAACTCTCTGATAAAATGTGTTAGCAATTCAGTGATGCTCGCATCAACTTAATTGCAGCTCACACTGATTAAGCCAAAGGCTTAAGAAGTGTTTGATTCGTTTACTCAAGACAACCGTTTGGCTATCTCTCGTTTTTACTGCTTTTGGTTTGTTTAAACCGTTCTTTAAATGTAAAGAAATTTTCGAGAATCGTATGTGTTTCACTGTTTAGTTATCAAGGTTTGTTGCGTCTGTCTCTCGGACAGCTTGTTCATTTTATCTCATTCTCAACTGCTTGTCAAGAACTTTTTTTAATTTTTTTGAAGCATTTAGTCTTCAAAAAAATTAAAGCGGAGAAGGAGGGATTTGAACCCTCGCGCCGCGTTAACGACCTACTCCCTTTCCAGGGGAGCCCCTTCGGCCAGCTTGGGTACTTCTCCAAATTGCCCTACTTACTAAGTAGTTCCGATATTTATCTCTGCCGTTCTCAGCGACAGGTGATATTATATCTCGTATCTTTTATGTTGTCAAGTACTTTTTTTTACTTTTTTAAAAAGTTTTTATTCTGTATTTGACAAACGGAGAGAGTGGGATTCGAACCCACGCGCCCTTGCGGACAAACGGTTTTCAAGACCGCCTCGTTATGACCACTTCGATATCTCTCCATATAATGTTTTCCAACATTTTTTGTGCTGTTTTGTCAGCGCATGTTGTATTCTATCATCAAATATCTCCCCTGTCAATAACAAATTTGATATTTTTTTCAAAAAATTGGACATATAGCTTCAATTTCTGCTATATGTCCATATTTACCGGGATTTTCACCCTGTTCTACTCTCTATTCTACTCTCTGTTTTCCTTCAAAAATGCCTCCGCAACCACCAGATCTTCCGGTGTTGTGATCTTAATATTGCGATAAGAACCTTCTGAAAAGCGGATCTTCACCCCGGTCTCATGTTCTGCAACCATGGCATCATCTGTAATTCCGGTCATTTCCTTCTGCCGAATGCTGGTATATGCGCCATAGATCAGCGGGTATTGAAAGATCTGCGGAGTCTGGACGATCCATACACTGCTGCGATCCGGAGTTTCACTGACATTCCCATCCTCATCTGCGATCTTAACTGTATCCTTGGAAGGCATGCCTGTAACACTGGCACCTGTCTGTGCTGCTGCCATAAGTCCTCTTTCAATGATCCCATGATCAATAAATGGTCTGGCACCGTCATGGATCAGCACATACTCTGTGTCTTTACACGCACGAAGTCCTTCATAAACAGAATCGTACCGTTCTTTTCCGCCGGATACTACAGCAGAAACCTTTGTAAAACCATATTTTTCCACGATTTCTTCTTTGCACCAGAAAACATACTCCTCCCCTGTTACCAGGATCACATCCCTGATCAGCGGACTTTCCTGAAAACAGCGCAGAGAATAACAGAGCACCGGCATCCCGTCAAGCTCCATAAACTGCTTCTGTATTTTGCTGTGCATTCTCTTTCCCTGGCCTGCTGCCAGGACAATAGCTGTATTTCTGCACTCTCCCATGATCAATTACCCCGGATTCTTTTATCTTTCGCCAAGCTTCAGGTTCGGAACCGCATTCAGATCCCAGCTGTGGCGTGTTCCCCTGATATATTCATAGTAAGCTGCCACACCGATCATCGCTGCGTTATCCGTACAGAAGATCGGTGACGGACGGTAAAATTTGTATCCACGTTCTGTACATGCTTTTTCCATAGCAGTGCGAAGTGCTCCGTTGGAAGCAACACCTCCTGCAATGGCAACCTTTTTCATGCCAAAATCAGCTGCTGCCTGCATGGTATGCTCTACCAGTACGTCAACAACCGCCTTCTGGAAGGATGCCGCGATATCTGCACGGTTTACTTCCTCACCTTTCATTTTTGCCCCGTTTAAATAATTAAGAACTGCGGACTTCACGCCGCTGAAGCTGAAATCATATGGATTTTCGCCGATTTTTGCACGTGGAAACTCGATAGCGTCCGGATTTCCTTCCTTTGCCAGCTTATCGATCTTCGGTCCTCCCGGATATCCCAGCCCAATGGCACGTGCAACCTTATCAAATGCCTCACCTGCCGCATCGTCTCTGGTTCGGCCCAGGATCTCAAACTGGCCGTAGTCCTTCACAATAACAAGATGGGTGTGTCCACCGGATACAATGGCACAGAGAAACGGCGGTTCCAGATCCGGATGCTCAATATAATTGGCAGAAACATGGCCTTCTATATGATGCACGCCTACCAGTGGCAGGTTTCTTGCATAGGCAATAGCCTTGGCTTCTGCCACACCTACAAGAAGTGCACCGACAAGCCCCGGTCCATAGGTTACACCGATAGCATCAATATCATCCAGAGTGACATTTGCCTCGTCCAGCGCTTCCTGGATGACCTGGTTGATCCTTTCTATATGATTTCTGGAGGCGATCTCCGGTACAACACCTCCGTACAGTTTATGGATCTCGATCTGTGAGGAAATCACGTTTGATAAGACAGTCCTTCCATTTTTTACAACGGAAGCTGCCGTTTCATCACAGGAGCTCTCAATACCAAGAATTAATGTATCTTTCATTTTTTCAGTCCTCTTCAAAATTCAGTTCCACACTCTTCCCGTCTTTTCCCGGCCATGCCTTCGGAAAGATCTCACGTACTGTATCCATGTAATCATCCGGACGTACCAGAGAAGGGCTGTAATGGGTCAGCCACATTTCCCCCACTTCCGCATCACGGGCAAGAGTGGCCGCTTCACGAAACGTCATGTGTTTGTAGCCTTTTGCCTTTTCGATCTTGTCATCTTCACCATACATTCCCTCACAGATAAAAAGATCGGAACCTTTTGCATTACGTAAAATAGACTCTGTCGGTCTGGTATCTGTGGTATAGGTAAGCTTGATCCCTTTTCTTGGCGGACCAAGCACCATATCCGGTGTGTAGATCCTTCCTTCATCCTCCACAGTCTGTCCCTTCTGCAGCGGATTCCAAAATTTCAGCGGGATCTCATGCTCTCTGGCACTGTCAGGAGAAAATTTTCCCTGGCGCAGGATCTCAAGGGTATATCCATAGCAGGTAACATTATGGTTCACCCGAAATGCAGTGATCCGGTACCCATTCAGTTCCAGAACTTCCTCCGGTTTCGTGATCTCGATAAATTTAATTTCAAAGGGCAGCTCCGGTGCGATCACACGAAGTGCGCTTACCACACGTTCCAGTCCTCTTGGGCCTACCAGAGTCAGCGGTTCTGTGCGGTCTGCATTTCCCATAGTCAAAAGGAGTCCCGGAAGTCCGCTGATATGATCCCCATGATAATGGGTAAAACAGATCACATCAATAGGCTTGAAGCTCCAGCCCTTTTCTTTAATGGCCACCTGAGTGCCTTCCCCGCAATCGATCATCAGACTGCTGCCGTTATAACGGGTCATCAGTGCGGTAAGCCATCTGCGTGGCAGCGGCATCATTCCTCCGCAGCCAAGTAAACAAACATCTAACATATTTTTCCTCTTTTCCTGTTCTGTGGCAAAGTTTAGCATACTTATCCCGTACAGACAAGTACCTCTCCCGGGTAAGCCTATTCAGAAACTGCGGTGCGTGTCATAAGAACAGCATCCTCTGTGGGATCTGTATAGTACCCCTTTCGCAGGCCATCCCGCACAAATCCCTGACGTTCATAAAGCCGGATCGCAGTCTCATTTCCTGCCCGGACCTCCAGATGGATCATGGTGATCCCACGCTCTTCTGCCAGACGGATCATACTCTCCATAAGGAAATTTCCGATTCCCTCTCTCTGACGTTCTCTGCGGACAGCCACATTGGTCACATCCCCCTCATCCAGCACCGTAAGAAGACCACAATATCCCAGGATCCGGCCCTTTTCTTCCACAACAAGAAACATCCCGTTCTCTTTCATAAGAAATGTCAGAAATCCCTCTTTTGTCCAGGGGACTGAAAAAAGTTCCTCTTCGATCTCCATAACCTGATCCAGATCATCCACAAGCATTTCTCTTAAGATCATGCGTTTTCCCCTTCTGATCCTTTTTTCAGTTTCTGGGCACGCTCCCGCTCAGCCTGTGAAACACGGAGATAATCCGGTTTGTGCTCAGCCGCTGTCTCGATTCTGCCTTCTTTATAATAAAGGACACCAAGTGCACCTACAGCACCTGCTCTCTGTCTGGAAAGATGGGCCGGTGCAAAAGAAAACGGTACAGTAAGCTTATCTGCGATGATATCTTTAAATACCGGGACTCCGTCTCCGAGGAATGTTACGGTTTCTCCCATCTCATTCAGCATGGAAAGAAGCTCCTCAATTCCCACTGCCATCTGATCCTTTACCGTCATGAGCCTGTGATCCTCGTAACGATAGATTCCCGTATAAACCTGCTTTCTTCTGGCATCCATGATCGGACAGATCAGTCCGTTTACATCATAGAGATTATAGGCCAGTGCCTCCACAGTCGGAATCCCGACCAGGGGTTTGTCAAGAGCAAGTCCAAGTCCCTTGGCTGTGGCAGAGCCAATACGGAGTCCGGTAAAAGAGCCCGGTCCCTTGGCTACCGCAATAGCGTCAATCGTCTTCAGATCCAGCTCTGTCATCTTCACGATCTCATCCAGCATGGGAAGAAGAGTCTGGGAATGTGTTTTCTTATAATTAACTGTATATTCTGCTACCAGTATATCGTCCTCCACAACGGCTACGGATGCCACGATTCCGGAACTGTCCAGTGCCAAAACTCTCATTCTGTCTTTTCTCCTCTCTCCTCAATGGTGATCTTTCTGTATTCAAAGCCCTTCTCAAGATCTTTTTCAATGGTAACTTCAATCCTTTTTTCCGGCAGGATCTCCTCAATGAGTTCCGCCCATTCGATCAGACAGATTCCCTGCCCGAAAAAATAATCATCGTATCCGATCTCTTCCATTTCTTCCAGATCCCCGATACGATATACATCAAAATGATAAAATGGCAGACGTCCGTCTTCATATTCCTGGATAATGGTAAACGTAGGGCTGTTTACAGGTTCTGTAATTCCAAGACCTGCTGCCACTCCCTGTGTGAACACGGTTTTTCCAACTCCCAGATCGCCTGTCAGTGTGTAGATCTGTCCCGGCTTCGCATTCATTCCGATCGTCCTTCCGACCTCGAATGTTTCCTCAGGATCATGCGTTTCTATGACCATATTTTCCACCTTTTTCTTGCACAATTATTCTTTGCATATTATAATAGAGCGAACAGCGAAATACAATACTTTTTGAAAAGGAGTGCGAAAACTATGGCAAATCCTATCGTTACCATCACAATGGATAATGGCGATGTAATGAAAGCGGAATTATATCCGGAAGTTGCCCCGAACACAGTAAATAACTTCATCAGCCTTGTAAAAAAAGGCTTTTATGACGGCCTGATCTTCCACCGTGTCATCAACGGCTTTATGATCCAGGGCGGATGCCCGGACGGAACCGGTATGGGTGGCCCGGGATACAGCATCAAGGGTGAGTTCTCCCAGAACCGTTTCAAAAACGACCTGAAGCATACACCAGGTGTTCTCTCCATGGCAAGAGCCATGAATCCGAACTCTGCCGGAAGCCAGTTCTTTATCATGCACAAGGCTGCTCCGCATCTTGACGGAAGCTATGCTGCATTCGGTCAGATCATTGAGGGCATGGATGTTGTAAATGCTATCGCAGAGACAGACACGGACTACAGTGACCGTCCTCTTGACGAGCAGAAGATCAGCTCCATGACTGTTGATACCTTTGGTGTGGATTATCCGGAACCGGAGAAATGCTAACAGGAATAATTTTCTGAAATAAAAAAGCCCCGCGAAGAGCAGACTGTAACACAGATCATCTGCCCTCTTCCCGGGGTATTTTTATACTGACATTCTCTTTTCTTTTACTTTTCGAAGGTCTTCACTTCTCCGTTTACTTTCGCAAAATACAGTTCTGCATCCTTCTCAAGTCCGGCTCTTCCGTTTGTTCCTTCTGTGATCGCCTTCTTCACCTCTTCGACCTGATCATCCGGCACAAGAAGCTTCAGGACAACCTTGTCGGTATATTCGGAATCCAGGATCGGCAAACTTCTTTCTCCTGCGATATACTGGATCTTTCCGATCCCTGTATAATCCGTCGTCACCTGAAGAGAGATTCCATGATGCTTCTCAATGACGGTACTTGCCGCCAGTCCTGCCTGGACTGCACCGGAATATGCCCGCACAAGCCCTCCTGTCCCAAGAAGGACACCTCCAAAATATCTGGTCACCACAATGGCCGCATTATAGATCCCGGCTCCCAGAAGCACATCCAGCATAGGCCTTCCGGCTGTTCCGGATGGTTCTCCGTCATCACTGCAGCGGGTGGCTTCCCGGTTCATCCCTACGGAATATACATAGCAGTTATGACGTGCATCCCAGTATTTTTTTTTCATTTCTTCGATAAAGGCAAGGGCCTCTTCTTCTGTTTCCACAGGACGGACGGTTGCGATGAAACGGGATTTTTTTTCCACAAGTTCGCCTTCGCCGCCTTCGTATATGGTTTTATAATGTTCCAGCATGGTTTACGCCTCCGTTATCTATATCCAACCCTCTGTTTCAGGCAGAGTTTTCTTTATTGTATAATAATTATCTTCATTGCACAATGTATAAGATATCATGAATTGTGAAATTTTTTTTAAGGCTTTATTTGGCTTTCCATATTTGTTATAATGAAACGGATTATAAAGGAGGAATATTATGAACTACGGAAAAAGATCCACTTCCAAGAAGCGGAATGCTCTGATCTCCCGTACTTCCATGCTGGAAAAAAGAGCACATGTTTCGTTTATCCGGGTTTTATTTACAGCTCTGATCGCAGTCTGCGTCATGGTTGTCTGCCTTGGTATCGGCTCCTTCCGGGGCGTGATCGCCGGAGCACCTGACGTCAACGATGTGGATATTTCACCTCTCGGATATGCAACCTTCCTGTATGATGACCAGGGAACACAGATCCGACAGCTTTCAGCCCCTACATCCAACCGTCTCCCGGTCTCCCTGGACCAGATCCCGGTCAGTCTGCAGCATGCAGTGGTAGCCATTGAGGATGAGCGTTTTTATGAACATAACGGTATTGATGTCCGCGGTATCGCACGTGCCGGAATGAAGGCGATCACCACCGGTAACTTTTCCGAGGGTGCCAGTACCATCACACAGCAGCTTCTGAAGAATAATGTTTTCACTGACTGGACCAACGAATCCACACAGCTGGAACGTTTCACACGTAAGTTCCAGGAGCAGTACCTTGCTGTACAGATTGAAAAAAAATATGACAAAAATGTGATTCTTGAGAATTACCTGAATACCATTAACCTGGGTGCAGGTTCCTACGGTGTACAGGCCGCTTCCAAAAAATACTTTAACAAAGACGTATGGGATCTGAATCTTTCTGAATGTGCCACCCTTGCCGGCATCACGCAGAACCCTACCAAATTCAATCCGATCACCAATCCAAAGGCAAACTCCAAGAGACGGAAGGAAGTCTTGGATCACATGCTGGATCAGAATTACATCTCACAGGATGAATATAATGCAGCACTGAATGATGACGTTTATTCCCGTATCCAGGCCGCACAGCTTGAGAACACCGAAGAAGAAAGTACCGTTTACACGTATTTCGAAGATGAGGTTACCAATCAGGTCATCAGCGACCTGATGAACATTAAAGGATATACCAAGACACAGGCTACCAATCTTCTTTACAGCGGTGGTCTGAAGATCATGACAACCCTGGATTCCAACATGCAGCAGATCCTTGATGAGGAATATGCAAACCCTGATAACTATCCGGCCAATGTTCAGTATGAACTGGATTATGCACTGACTGTACAAAGCCCGGATGGAAAACAGACAAACTACAGCAAAGAAATGCTGCAGCTGTATTTCCGTGATCAGGATCCGGAATTTGATCTTCTCTTTGATTCTCCTGAAGAAGGTCAGCAGTATGTGGATCAATACAAGGCTAACATCCTGGCAGACGGAAGCACCGTAGTATCTGAGCGTGTAAACTTTGCGCCACAGCCACAGTCTTCCATGACTGTCATTGACCAGCATACCGGTTACGTAAAAGCCCTGATCGGAGGCCGTGGTGAAAAAACAGCCAGCCTGACTCTGAACCGTGCCACTGATACGACCAGACAGCCTGGTTCTACCTTTAAGATCGTTTCCACCTATGCACCGGCGCTGAACGAAAAAGGCGATACCCTTGCTACAACCTTTATGGATGAGCCTTACGAATACCCGGACGGATCTCCTGTCAACAACGCCTCAAGAAGCTACGGCGGCGAGACCACCATCCGCAAAGCGATCCAGAATTCTATCAACGTTGTAGCTGTTAAATGCCTGGAGCAGGTTACCCCGGCTCTCGGCCTTAAATATCTGGATGATTTCGGTTTCACCACACTAGCTCACGGAACTGAGGCAGATAAAGATGCCAACGGAAATATCTGGAGTGACGCCAACCTGGCTACTGCTCTTGGCGGTATCACCAAAGGTGTCAAGAACGTGGAACTTTGTGCTGCATATGCAGCCATTGCTAATGGCGGGAACTATATCAAACCGATCTATTATACACAGATCCTTGATCATGACGGAAATGTTCTGATCGAGAACTCCTCCGTTTCCAGATCTGTGATCAAAGACAGTACCGCTTATCTTCTTACAAGCGCCATGGAAGACGTTGTAAAAAAAGGTACCGGTACCGCCTGCCAGCTGGACAATATGACTGTAGCCGGAAAAACAGGTACTACAGAGGACTACAATGACCTGTGGTTCGTAGGCTACACACCGTACTACACCTGTGCAGTATGGTCCGGCTATGACAACAACGAAAAAATTCCGGAAGATGCCCGTAACTTCCACAAAAATCTCTGGAAAAAGGTTATGACCCGTATCCACGAGGGCCTGGAGGACAGAGATTTCGATATGCCTTCCAGTGTGGAAAAAGCCAGTGTCTGCGCAGAAACCGGTCTTCTTCCCAGATCCGGATGCCCGACTATCACAGAGTATTTTGATATCTCCAGTCTTCCCACCGAATACTGTGATCAGCATTTCTACGGCAGCAGCGATTACGATGAAGAGGACTATTATTATAACGAAGATACGGACGCCGATACCGATGCAGCAGCTGAAGCGATTCCAAGCGCAGCTCCGGACAGTACTGACAGCACCGACACTGACAATACTGACAATTCCGATGACGGTTCCGATAATACCGGTGATGATACTGACAATTCCGGAACAGACGACAACACCGGTGGTGATGACGGCAGCTATGATAACAGCAATGATACCGGTGGCGATGACACCGGCGAAGATCCGGTAGAATATTATGAATGATCTCCATTATAGGTATCTTTCATAAACAACATATAAAAAAAGTGGTTTCCTGAAATATGGAAACCACTTTTTTTACTTTTAATAACTTCTTACTGTCTCGCAGTTTATCAGTTCAGGCAAGTCCCACCCACCGCTTATTACTTTTCGCAATTGAAGCAGGGTACTTCCCTGGTTCGGTTAAAGTACCATCTTGGCTGCACCGTAGATTCCTGCATCATTGCCAAGTGTCGCGATCACGATAGGAGTATCCTTGCAGGATTCAAAAGCATACTCTCTGTAATATTTCCGGATACAGTCAATAAGCGGCTGTCCGGCCTTGGAAACTCCTCCGCCGATAACAATGGTCTCCGGATCTGTCACACAGCAAATAATGGCAAGAGCACCACCCAGCTGCTCTCCGACCTTTTCCATGGTTGCTACAGCTACCGGATCATTCTCCTTAAATGCGTCCAGAACTGCTTTTGCTGAAATCTCTTCGGCATCTCTGAGAACACTGTTCTCACCGGAAGCTGCAAGCTCTTTTTTTGCCATGCGGACAATTCCGGTCGCAGAAGCATACTGTTCCAGACAGCCCCTGTTTCCGCAGTTGCAGGATTCTGTTTCATGATGATCCACATTGGCATGTCCGATCTCACCGCCAGCTCCGTGATGTCCGGTCACGATCTTTCCATCAACAATGATACCACCGCCTACACCTGTTCCAAGTGTGACCATGATCACATCGGAGGAGCCTGCTGCAGCACCCTTCCATGCCTCTCCCAATGCCGCTACATTGGCGTCATTTCCAGCTTCCGCATGAAGACCTGTAAGTTCTTCCATCTCTCCCACAACGTTCTTATATCCCCAGAAGAGATTTACTGCACGTGATACTTCGCCTTTGGAGTTTACCGGTCCCGGAACACCGATCCCGACGCCTTCCACCTCCTCTTTGGAGATACCCTTTTCTTCCATCTTGGCATTTACTGCTGCTGCCACATCAGGAAGGATCTGATCTCCATTGTTTTCTTTACGGGTTGGAATCTCCCATTTCTCAACAAGAGTACCATCCGTACGGAAAAGTCCGCATTTTACAGTTGTTCCACCTACATCGATTCCAAAACAATATGTTCCCATTTCTTACCCTCTCTTATTCTTCGTCATCCGGATTTTCTCTTTTTTTCGCAAGATTTGCCTGTACACGCTTGTACAGAGCCTCTGCCGCATTGTATCCCATCTTCTTCTGTCTGTGATTGACAGCCGCTGCCTCAACGATGATCGCCAGGTTACGGCCCGGACGGATCGGAAGAGAATGGCATACTACCTTATTTCCAAGGTACTCTGTATACTCCTCATGCAGTCCAAGACGATCGTATTCCTTGTCTCTGTCCCACTCCTCAAGCTTGATCACGAGATCGATAGACTGGGTATCCTTAACGCTCTCAACACCGAACAGTGTTTTTACATCGATGATACCGATACCACGAAGTTCGATAAAGTGACGTGTGATATCCGGCGCAGATCCCACCAGTGTTACGTCACTGACCTTACGGATCTCAACAACATCATCACTGACAAGACGATGACCTCTCTTGATCAGCTCCAGGGCTGCCTCACTCTTACCGATACCGCTCTCACCTGTGATCAGGATTCCCTCGCCGTAAACATCAACCAGCACACCATGAATAGAAATACATGGTGCAAGCTGCACGCCCAGCCAACGGATGATCTCTGCCATAAAACTGGAAGTTGTTCTTTCTGTCACGAATGTCGGAACATTATATTTAACAGCCAGATCGATCATGTCCTGAGACGGACGAGTCATGGTACTGAAAATAACACATGGGATCTTGCTGGAAATGAAACGTTCATATTTAAAACGTCTCTCCTCCTCATTAAGCTGCATCAGATACGTATACTCTACATATCCGATGATCTGAACTCGTTCATTGGCAAAATGCTCCAGATATCCGGTAAGCTGAAGCGCAGGTCTGTTGATCTCCGCAGTCTTGATCACGATGCCTGACAGGTCGATCTCCGGAGTCAGATTATTAAGCTCCAGTTCCTGTACCATCTTTGTCAACTGTACACCCTTCATACTTTTGTCTCCTTTTCGCTGAAAGTTTGCATTCTCACTGCCGTTTTACCGAGGCGTGAGACACCTTATTTTTAATTATACACAATCACTGCTGAAACTGCAATGCAGCATCAGGATTTATGAAAAAATTCATAGACCTGACGGGCGCTTCTGGCATTCATGCTCTCTGTCTGTGCCAGTTCTTTCTCCGATGCATCCCGGATATTTTCCACAGATTTAAATTTACGCAGAAGGGCTTTCCTCCTGGTATCACCGATCCCCGGGATATCATCCAGGATAGAATGGACCTGTTCCCTGCTCCTGAGGGAACGATGGTATTCAATGGCAAACCGATGGGCTTCATCCTGGATCCTGGTGATCAGACGGAAGCCTTCGCCGGATGTGTCAATAGGAATCTCCACATTGTTGAAATACAGGCCTCTCGTCCGATGATGATCATCCTTGACCATACCGCAGACCGGGATGCTTATCCCAAGCTCATTCAACACCTTCAGAGCGATATTTACCTGCCCTCTTCCACCATCCATCAGGATCAGATCCGGAAGCCTTGCAAAGCTGTCAAATTCTCCGTTACTCTCATGAGTGAACCTTCGGGTCAGAACCTCTTCCATGCTGGCATAATCGTTGGGTCCCTGTACCCATTTGATCTTGAACTTACGGTAATCACTGCGTTTGGGACGTCCTTTTTCATAGACTACCATGGATCCCACAGACTCAAAGCCACTGATATTTGAAATATCATAGGCTTCCATGCGCACCACATTTTTCAAGCCCAGCCATTCTTCCACCTCGTGAACAGCTCCGATGGTTCGTCCTTCCTCCCGCCTGATCCGTTCTCTGTCCTTGGCAAGTACCATACGGGCATTTTCCAGGGCAAGTTCTACCAGCTTTTCCTTGGTTCCCTTCTTCGGGACCCGAATGTGTACCTTCTGCTTTCTCCTTCCTGACAGCCACTCCTCGATGATATCTGCATCTTCAATCTCACTTTGCAGCATGATCTCAGATGGGATAAATGGCGTTCCCGCATAAAACTGTTTCAGAAAGCTGGAAAGGACCTGCGCCTTTGTATCGCCCTTTGCCACACGGAGATAAAAATGATCTCTGCCGATCAGCCTGCCATCCCGGATAAAAAACACCTGGACAACCGCATCCTGATCCCTGAGGTCTTCACTGTCATCCATGGCTACTGCAATGATGTCCCTGTCCTCCTGCCCGTAGCCGGTGATCTTCTGCCGTTCCCCGATCTTCCGGATACTGCTGATCAGGTCCCGGTATTCCATAGCATCTTCGTAGCGCATTTCCTCCGAAGCTTTCTGCATTTTTTCCATCAGCTCACTAATGGCGTCCTGAAAATCTCCATTCAGAAATTTGATCACCTTATTGATATTCTTCCGGTATTCTTCCTGGCTGATATATCCCTGGCAGGGTGCCTTGCACTGTTTCATATGATAGTACAGACAGGGCCGGTCCTTTCCGGTATCTCTCGGAAGACTGCGGTTGCAGGAGCGCACCTGATACAGCTTTCGCACCAGTTCGATCACGTCCTTTACTGCTCCGCCGCTTGTATAGGGACCAAAATATTTTGCCTTGTCCTTTTTCATTCTCCTGGCAAAAAGCACTCTCGGGTATGGCTCATGAACTGTCACCTTAATAAACGGATAGCTCTTGTCATCTTTGAGCATGGTATTATATTTCGGACGATGTTCCTTGATAAGATTACACTCCAGCACAAGGGCTTCCAGCTCCGAATCCGTAATAATGTACTCAAATCTCGTAATATGTGTAACCATCCGTTCAATCTTGGCACCTTTATTACGACTGCTCTGGAAATACTGGCGCACACGATTCTTAAGGCTTATGGCTTTTCCCACATAGATGATCTCGTCTTTCTCGCCATGCATGATATAAACTCCCGGTTTTGCCGGAAGCTTCTTTAATTCTTCCTCGATTATGAACATACTTTATTCTCCTGTTTTACTATTACAGTAATAAGAAAACCGGGATTTCTCCCGGTTTTCTTATGATCTGTTTTATGCCTGTGATCCCGGCTTTTCTTCTGTTTCTGTATGATCAGCATCTGTTGTCTGAGCAGATTCTTCTGTTTTCTCCGGTGCCTGCATATCCTCTGTCAGTTCCTGTCCGGATATCTCCGGTCTGAACTGAACCGATTCTGTACTTTTTGCAGTCTCGTTATTTTCTACAATCGTTTCAATGTCCTGTTTATTGGACACTTCTTTTTCATCCTCGGAAAGTACCAGATCATCCAGATTCTCCGAGATATCCAGGCCCTGCTGAACTGCACGGAGGATCTTCATGAACTCTTTACCTGTAATGGTTTCCTTGCGGATCAGATATTCTGCGATCTTATCCATCTCTGTTCTGTGACTTCCAAGGATCCTCTTGGCTTCCTCATAGGAATGGTGGAGAAGCTTCATCACCTCATGATCGATCTCTGTTGCGGTATCATCACCACAGTTTAAAACTGCTCTTCCGCTGAGATACTGGTTCTCCTGTGTGGCAAGTCCCATCAGTCCGAACTTCTCAGACATACCATACTGTGTGATCATGGCTCTGGCCACCTTGGTAGCCTGCTCAATATCATTGGCAGCACCTGTAGTGACTGTGTCAAAAACGATCTCCTCTGCAGCACGTCCGCCAAGATAGCCTACCAGCATAGCTTCCAGCTCTTTCTTGGTGTTGAGATATTTTTCTTCCTCAGGTACCTGCATAACGTAACCCAGTGCTCCCATGGTACGGGGTACGATGGTGATCTTCTGTACAGGCTCCGCATCCTTCTGGAGTGCATTTACCAGTGCGTGTCCGACTTCATGGTAGGATACGATCCGGCGTTCCTGTTTGCTTAAGATACGATCCTTCTTCTCTTTTCCCACCAGAACTACCTCTACGGATTCTTCCAGGTCCTTCTGTGATACAGCTTTACGTCCCTTCTTGACTGCAAGGATCGCAGCCTCATTGATCATATTGGCAAGATCAGAGCCTACCGCACCGGAAGTTGCAAGTGCAATAGCTTCAAAATCAACGGTGTCATCCAGAAGCACATTCTTGGCATGTACCTTCAGGATATCCACCCTTCCTTTAAGATCCGGTCTGTCAACGATCACACGTCTGTCAAAACGTCCCGGACGGAGAAGAGCCGGATCAAGAACCTCCGGTCTGTTTGTCGCAGCAAGGATCAGAAGTCCCTTGGATGTATCAAAGCCATCCATCTCCGCAAGCAGCTGGTTCAATGTCTGCTCACGCTCATCATTTCCGCCGCCATAGCGGGAATCACGGCTTTTACCAATGGCATCGATCTCATCGATAAAAACGATACACGGAGCATTCTTCTTGGCTTCCTCGAAAAGATCACGGACACGTGAGGCACCCACGCCCACAAACATCTCCACAAATTCCGAGCCGGAAAGAGAGAAGAACGGTACCTGTGCTTCACCTGCAACTGCCTTGGCAAGTAATGTCTTACCGGTTCCCGGAGGGCCTACAAGAAGTGCGCCCTTAGGCAGCTTGGCTCCGATGGCTGTGTATTTTCCGGGGTTGTGAAGAAAATCCACAACTTCCTGGAGTGATTCCTTGGCTTCATCCTGACCTGCCACATCCTTAAAGGAAACTCCCGTTTCCTGCTGCACATATGCCTTGGCTTTGCTCTTGCCTACGCCCATGCCCATGATCCCGCCGCCTTTGTTCATGCGGCGCATGGAGAACATCAGAAGTCCGAACAGAAGCAGTGTCGGCAGAACCACGCTCAGGATCATTGCAACAAATTCACCAAAAACATCCGGCGGATCGGTCTCAAACTTGATTCCCTTTCCTTCCAGTCTCTTGGTAAGTGCTGTACTGTCTTCGGTCTTCGTGGTGTAATAGCTCATATCCTCGTACTTGGAATTCTTTTTCTTGGGTACGATCGTCAATGTACTGGACTGGATCGTTACTTCCTTAACCTGGTCCTTATCCACCATATCGATAAATTTATCATAGGAGATCTCACTGCTGTTATCCTTCAGCATATTGGTAAACAACGCGAAGCACACCAGTGTGACCAGGAGGCATATCAGAAAAGCCAGAATCGACTGATGATTCTTACCTGATCCCTGCCTGGGATCTTTGTTGTCAGGTCGCTTCCCGTCCTGATCATTATTCAGTTGATTATTCATTTTTTTCCTCCTCTTGTCATTTCTTTATTATAAAGAGAAAAACCATATAAATCAACTGCGAGATTACAAAAATACCATCGAAAAAACACCGCATTGGATATTGCCAGTGAACGTAAAGTTGTAGTATACTGTTCCCAGTGAATTGGAAAATTAAAGAGGAGAGGAAATCAGACAAATGAAAATAGGTTTTGATAATGACAAATATCTGAAAATGCAGTCAGAACACATCCGTGAAAGAATCGGTCAGTTCGGCAACAAGCTTTATCTTGAATTCGGCGGCAAACTGTTTGACGACTACCATGCATCCCGTGTTCTTCCGGGTTTTGAACCGGACAGCAAGCTCCGCATGCTGATGCAGCTTTCTGATCAGGCGGAGATCGTTATTGTTATCAGTGCCAATGACATTGACAAGAATAAAGTACGAGGCGACCTTGGCATTACCTATGATGAAGACGTTCTTCGTCTTATGGATGAGTTTTCAAGCCGTGGCCTGTATGTGGGAAGCGTATGCATCACACAGTACTCCGGCCAGGAAAGTGCCGATCTCTTCAAAAAACGTCTGGAGAAACTGGGAATCCGTGTCTACAAGCTTTACCTGATCCCCGGCTATCCAAGCAACCCTTCCTTTATTGTAAGTGACGAAGGTTATGGAAAGAATGATTATATTGAAACTACCAGACCTCTGGTCGTGATCACAGCACCGGGACCAGGAAGTGGAAAGATGGCAACCTGCCTTTCCCAGCTTTACCACGAATACAAACGAGGAGTAAAAGCCGGCTATGCAAAATTTGAGACCTTCCCGATCTGGAACCTTCCTCTGAAACATCCGGTAAACCTTGCCTACGAAGCTGCCACTGCGGATCTGAACGATGTCAACATGATCGACCCGTTCCATCTGGAGGCTTACGGCAAAACTACCGTCAACTACAACCGTGACGTAGAAGTTTTCCCTGTTGTACAGGCCATGTTTGAGAAGATCATGGGCAGCTGCCCTTATAAATCTCCGACAGATATGGGTGTCAACATGGCAGGTAACTGCATCGTTGACGATGAAGTATGCCAGGAGGCTTCCCGCCAGGAGATCATCCGCCGTTATTATAAGAGCATGAACGCTCTGGTTTCCGGCTCCGGCACAGAGAATGAGGTACGTAAGATCGAGCTTCTTCTCCAGCAGGCTCATGCAGAGATCACTGACCGTAAGGTTGTTCCGGCTGCCCTCGAAAAAGAAAAAGCAACCAATGGCCCTGCCGCCGCTCTGGAACTTCCTGACGGAAAGATCGTATGCGGAAAAACCTCCGATCTTCTCGGCGCATCCGCTGCGCTTCTTCTCAATGCCCTGAAAGAGCTGGCAGGAATCGATCACGAGCTTCATGTGATCTCTCCGGATGCCATACATCCGATCCAGCAGCTGAAGACCAAATATCTTGGAAGCAAAAATCCACGTCTTCACATTGATGAGATCCTGATTGCCCTTTCCATGAGTGCCGCAACCAGCGATGCCGCACGCCTTGCCCTGGAACAGATTCCGAATCTCCGTGGATGCCAGGCTCATACTTCCGTAATGCTTTCCGATGTGGATGTGATCAGCTTCCGTAAGCTTGGTGTTGAGCTTACCTGCGAAGCCAAGAAGGAACAGAAGAAAAATTATCAGAAAGACTGATTCTCTGATAACATACCTTCTGTATAAATAAAAAGCTATATAAGAAGCTCCGACCAGAACGATACATATATATGTCATCCCGGCCGGAGCTTTTTTATCTTATTCTTATTTTATTTCTGCGTTACTGTATCCGGATACTGCTTCCCACACCTTCTCCGCCACATTGCTTGGTAACGATGATCTTATTGTCAATTCGTTCCTTCAGCTCGGAAACATGGGAAATAATCCCTACCAGGCGTCTGCCATCTGCAAGGCTGTTCAGCGCTTTTAATGCCTGCTCCAGAGACTCCTCATCCAGAGAACCGAATCCTTCATCTACAAACATGGAATCCAGCCGGATTCCCCCTGCGCAGGCCTGGATCTCATCAGACAAGCCCAGTGCAAGGGACAGAGATGCCTGGAAGGATTCCCCACCGGACAATGTCTTTACACTTCGTTCTGTTCCGTTATAGTGATCTATGACATTCAGATCGAGACCTGCTTTTTCTTTCTGATTTTTGCTCTGCTCCTGGCGTTTCAGTTCGTACTGACCGCTACTCATGGTCATAAGACGGAGATTGGCTCTTCGCAGGATCCGGTCAAAATATGCCATCTGGATATAGGTTTCCAGCTCGATCTTTGCCTTTCCGTTCAGTTTTCCATTGGCTGTATCCGAAAGATTCCTGATCCATGCATATTCTTTTTCCGCTATTGTCATTTCCTCCCGGCCCTTTTGCACTTTCTGAAAAATATCCTGGTTTCCACTCTGAACGGAAAAAAGCTCTTTTCTTTTTTCTGTGAGATCTGCTTTCCTCGCAGTAGTCTGTGCATGCTGTTCTCTAATCTCCGCTTCCGGAATCTCTCCGATCTCTTTTTTCTGCGCTTCAAAAGTCTCTATAGAGGAAGCTATCCTTTCTTTTTCTGACTGAAATCTCTGCAGCGTTTCTTTCACTTTTTTGCTGTTTTCCTTCAGTTCCCCGTATTCCTGCTGCTTTTCCCTGATTTCTTTTTCCAGATCTTCTTTTCCTGCTTTCAAGGCTTCCGATTTCGTACTGTCCGCTTTACAGGACTTATCTTTTTCCGTTTCCAGACGGATCTGTCGGATCTCCTCTGCCGCATTTTGCTGCTGTTTCTGATTCTCGGATGCTTTCATACTCAGGCCGGCCTGCTCTCTGTCAAAGAAATTCTTTTTTTCCTGCAGCTCCTCTTTTTCTTTTTCAAGACGCTCCATGGCATTTTCCACTGTTTTCTTTCTTTTTGTATTTTCCTGGGCTTTCCTGATCTCTTTCTCACTTTCCATCAGAAGATCCTCACACTGTTCCTGCGCTCTGTTTACCATGGAAGTCAGCTGTTTCCACACAGTCAGAAAATCCTCTGCCTGTCCGTTCCCGTTTTTATTTTTCTTATGGAATTCCTGAAACTCTTCCAGAAGCTCTTCTGCACTGGCTACGATCTGCCTCCAGGATGCATTGCTCTGTTCCTTTAAGCTTCCGGCTTTCAGGCTTTGATCTACAGAATCCTTCTCCATTTTATCCAGCCTGCTTTTCTCGTTATCCAGTGTTTTCTGGTCAACTGTCTGTTCTTCTGAAAGCATTCTGGGATGTGGATGGCTCAGGGAACCGCACACAGGGCAGGGCATTTCATCCTTAAGCTCCCGGGCCAGAAGACCTGCCTGTGCATCCAGAAAAATGTGGAATATCTGCTGATAATATTCCCTCTGCTGCTGTGCATCTCTGTAAGCAGACTGATACTTTTTCTGCTGCTCTTTGGTTTCATCATAAAGGCCTCTGAATCTCCGGATCTCAGCAATAAGTCCATTCAGTTCTCTCTTTCTCCGCGTCTGTTTTTCTTTCTCTGTGAGCGCTTTCTGCAGGTCAAGCTCAGAATTTCCCAGCTGCTCCCGTTCCGTTTTCAGCTGCTCCATTTCTTTCTGCTGCTGTTCTTCCTGCCGGATGATTTTTTCCTTTTGCGTCTGACAATTTCCCAACTGTCTTTCAATTTCTCTTCGTTCTTCTTGCAGTTGCTCCAGATCCTGGTATTTTTTCAGCTTTTCCTGTTTTTCCCGGATCAGAAGGCCAAGTTCCTCACATCTCTGATCTGCATCTTTATATTTTTCTGCCTCTTCTGACGCCTTCGCAAGTTCCGAAAGAATCTTTTCAAGCTGCTCCAGAGCAAGCGCTCGTTTCTCTTCCAGGCTTCGTTTCTGTGCAGAAAGATTCAGCATGGTTTCCATTGTCCGAAGCTTCTCTTCCAATTCCTTTTCCTGTTTCTGAAGTTCCTTTTCCCGGAGTTCTCCTCTGTCAATAAACAGTTTCAGAAGCTCAAGACTCCGTTCCAGCTTTCCTTCGAATTTCGCTTTTTTAAGCCTTGAAAATTCCTCTTCTTCCATCCCTGCATCCGGCTGGAACTTCACACCATCCAGATACTGGGCGATACTCCGGCGCATCTCATCATATTCTTTATATCTGGAAATAGCCGCATCCCGGAGCTTTATCTGGAGCTGCTGGTAAAGGCCCGTATGAAAAATCTGCCGGAAGATTTCCCCTCGCTGCAGAGTTCCTGCCAACAGCAGCTTCTGAAAGTCTCCCTGGGCGATCATTGCGATCTGTGTGAACTGATCGTAACTCAGTCCCAGAAGCTGTTCCACTGCCACAGTAACATCTTTTGCCTTTGTCACCGGCTGCCGGTCATCCGGATAGATCAGCTGTGCCTCAGCTTTCCTAAGAGTCTGTCCGGTGCCTCTTTTTTTCGGAGCCATATATTCCGGACTTCGGCGCACGTGATAGGTTTTCCCCTGATAGGAAAAAACAAGCTCCACAAAAGTCTCCGTGGAATCTTTTGCATACTTACTCCGGAACATGGCGGATTCCCTTACCTCTCCACTGGCTCTTCCATATAACGCAAAGGTGATCGCATCAAAGATCGTAGTTTTTCCCGCTCCGGTGTCACCGGTGATCAGGTAGAGACCGCCCTCTCCAAGCTTTGAAAAATCAATCTCTGTTTTGTCTGCATAGGGCCCGAAGGCACTGATGGTTAGTTTTTCCGGTCTCATTGTCTCACCTCCTGGATCTTACGGATCAGATCTTCGGAATATTTCCGCTGTTCTTCATTCATGGGCTGGTTATTCTGCAGTTCAAAAAATTCCTCAAAATATTCCAGCTCGGATTTCCTTTTCACCGTTTCTGTACCTGCGATCTCCTGGTTTTCTCTTGTGCGTCGGTTATCATATTCCAGCCTCATCAGATTCGGATAAACAGTACGGAGCTTCTGCATTCCATCTACGATATCTTCTTCATCTGTCAGCGTGATCTGCACATAATCCTCTGTGTTTGTGTCCTGATAACTGGACAGTGATGTGATCTCCATGTATGTGCCTTTCAGTTTTCGCATATCCCGAAGAGGCTTCAGCGGAATCTCCCTGATCCTGAGATTTCCTTTTTCCAGAAGCTCCACAACTGTCACGGATTTCTGCTGTCCTGCCTCGGAAAAAGAATATTTCAAAGGAGTTCCGCAGTAGCGGATGTGCTCGCTTCCCACATTCTGAGGACTGTGGATATGGCCAAGTGCCACATAGTCAAAATCTCGGAACACATCTGCCTCCACCTGGTCGATACCTCCAACGGAGATCTCTTCAGAATCGCAGCGCATGGCACCGACCACAAACTGATGGGCGATCAATACATTGCGATAACGTTTATCAATCTCCATATGTGCAACTGCTGCCTGCACAGCCTCCTGGTAGGTACGGATCTCATCCACACCTTTCTCTCCTTCCAGTCCGTGCCTCACAGTTGCCGGACGCACAAATGGAAGCAGATGGATCCAAACTTCTCCATAGCTATCCGTTAAACAGTACTTTTCTGTTTTTCCATCGTATACCGGGGACATACAGATCCCGCTGCTGCTCATGATCTGTGAACCGAAAGCGATCCTTTCCGCACTGTCATGATTTCCGCTGATGGCATACACCGGGAGCTTCCGCTTTGCAAGCCTGGTAAGAAACCGGTCAAAAAGCTGCACTGCCTCCGCCGAAGGAACCGGTCTGTCATAAAGATCACCGGCGAGAAGGATCCCATCCGGTGCTTCTTCATCAATGATCCTCAGGATTTCGTTCAAAATATATTTCTGATCTTCGATCATGGAAAACTCATTGACTCGTTTTCCTAGGTGAAGGTCTGATAAATGGATCAGTTTCATCGATCACCTCCTGCGCTCACCCAGCCTCCGAACAGTTCCGGTGCAAGATCGATCTCACAGCCATCCAGTACATCTTTTAGCTGTGAAGGATTGCTGACGCCGGTTACAGGCACAATCTGGAATGGCTGATTGAAAAAGTATGCCAGAGACAGGGCCTGCAGGCTGTGGCCGGTTTCTTTCTGCAGCTTTAACAGCTTCTGATAGGTGCGAAGGTTTGTCTCGTTCCAGTAGGATCTTTTCATACTTTCTGAAAGACCTGTGATCTGTGTTTCCTTCTCCCGCATCCAGGATTCATCCACCTCTGCATCTGTACAGGAAAGCCCCATTTTCTGAAGTTTTGAAAAAAATCCCATTGCAGTGGAAGAAAACGGAACGGAAGCAGCGCCTGTCTCACAGTGCCACTGATATTCTTCCCTGGAAAACTCCACAAGTGTAGGATCCGGATTTGTATTTCCTCCGGGATTGATTCCTGCAAGACTCCACTGATTGGATACTGCTGTGATCCCTGAAAGATTTCGTTCTCTCAGACACTGAGCAATTTCTTTCAGCCTCTCTGTGCGGTAATTAGAAAATCCATAATAACGGATCCGGCCTTCTTTTTTCAATTCTTCCAGAATATCCACGATTTCCTCCGCCGGTTTCTCCGGATCATCTCTGTGAAGCCAGTAAAAATCCATCTCATCTTTTCCCAGTGTGCGGCAACTCTCATCCAGGTCCATGCGGATATCTTCTTTGTTCACTCTGCTGCGGCCCGGATCCTCAAAGGAATAGTGCGCGCCCTTCGTTGCCACAATAACTTTTCCTTGCATGCCACTCTCTTTCAGCCATTTTCCTATGATCTGCTCACTGCAGTTTCCATGTCCTTTTAGCCATTTGCAATAGACATTTGCCGTATCAATAAAATTTCCACCTGCGCGTACAAATGCGTTCAGAATCTCAAAGCTTTTTTCCAGATCTGATTTATCTCCAAATCCTGCTGTTCCGAGGCAGATAGGACTGATGTTCAGATCTGTATTGTTCAGCTGTATATATTTCATCTACGTAACCTCCCGTATTCATATATATCTTTTTCTATTATAACTTTTTTCCGTAGATCCGAACAGTATATTTCCCAACTATCCATATACCACGGCACAAAAAAATCCTCCGGCACATGCATGCCGGAGGATTTGATATTCCGTTATCTTAACAATATGATTTATTTGTAAAGTGGTCCATAGTTCTTGCAAGCGCGGAAGTCTGCACCCTCTTTTTCCATACCGAATGCGTTCCAAGCTGCCGGACGATAGATATCCTTCTCAGGAACGTTGTGCATGGATACCGGGATTCTCAGCATAGAGCACATTGTGATCAGGTCTGCACCGATGTGTCCGTAGGAGATCGCACCGTGGTTAGCACCCCAGTTGTTCATTACATCGTAAGCTGTTTTGAACGGTCCCTCTTTGCCATCGCATCTTGGAGCGAACCATGTACATGGCCATGTGTAATCTGTACGTTTCCAAAGCTTGTCAGATACCTCTTCCGGAAGGGCTACTGTCCATCCCTCTGCGATCTGAAGAACCGGTCCAAGTCCTTTTACAAGGTTCAGACGGATCATAGTTGCAGGCATCTGAGCACGTGTCTCATAACGGCTGGAGTATCCGCCTCCACGGAAGTATCCGTTGTCGGCCATACACCACTCTGTGTTGTCCATGATCGCTTTCTGGTCTGCCTCTGTAACATCCCACCACTGTTTCATAACTGGTGTTCCGTCAGCCTCTTTAGCCTGTCCGTTAGCATCCAGGCAAGCAGCACCGGAGTTGATCAGATGAAGGAATCCGCCAGCTTCTTTGGCAACACCCTCAAGGTCATATCCTGTAGCTTTCTTAACTGCCTCCGGGCTCCAGTATGTACGAACATCAGCGAAGATCTGAGCACGTCCTGTAAGAAGTTTCATGAACAGCATTCCAAGTCCGTTGAGAACGTCGTTCTCTGTAGCAAGGATGTACGGCTCACGAGCGCCATTCCAGTCGAAGGATGTGTTCAGCATAGCCTCTGCGAAGTCACCGTTCGGATAGAAGTCTGTCCACTGTCTCTGGCCCTGGAATCCAGCTGCAAGAGCATTGTGTCCGATCGCTTCCTCGGAGAATTCCGGAGCAAGATTATCACAGCCGTTCATCAGCTCTTTGATGATAACTGCCATCTTAACAACAAACTCGAACTGCTCCTCTTTCTTCTCTGGTGAGAACTGAAGCTCTTCCGGGTTCTTGTCCCAACCGATCTTGCAGGTCTCTTTTGCCCATTTGAGAGCTTTCTCAAACTCTTCGTGATCGTAGATACCCTCTGTCATACGACGGATGATCTCTACCTCATCAACAGACTCAACTCTCATTCCGAGATAGGACTCGATGAAATCAGAATCGATGATAGATCCGCCGATACCCATTGTTACAGAACCGATCTGCAGGTAGGATTTACCTCTCATGGATGCAGCTGCAACTGCTGCACGACCGAATCTTAACAGTTTCTCTTTAACGTCTTCCGGAATGGATGTGTCGTCAGCTTCCTGAACGTCATGTCCGTAGATACCGAATGCCGGAAGGCCCTTCTGTGCATGTGTAGCAAGAACGGATGCCAGATATACAGCACCAGGTCTCTCTGTTCCGTTGAATCCCCATACAGCCTTGATGGTCTGTGGATCCATATCCATGGTCTCAGCTCCGTAGCACCAGCATGGTGTAACTGTAAGAGTGATATCTACACCCTCTTTACGGAATTTATCCGCACATGCAGCGCTCTCACCAACACGTCCGATGGTGGTATCAGCAATAACAACTTTTACAGGCTCACCATTTGAATATTTCAGGTTCTCCTCGAAAAGCTTTGCTGCGGATTTGGCCATGTTCATAGTCTGATCTTCCAGAGATCCTCTTACATCGAGGGCTCCTCTACGTCCGTCGATGGTTGGTCTGATACCGATAACCGGATAGCTGCCTACTAATCTGCTCTTTGCCATAGTAACAATTACCTCCTAAATTTATATTCACTATTATAACTTACAGTTTTTTCACGTTCTGACAACTCCTGTCCGAACTATGCTTTTATTATACGATTGCATCTTTTAAATTACTTGTGTTATAATAGCAAAAAACAGTACAATATTCACTTTTTCATATGAGTTCCTAAAAAATCTATAAAATTTAAGAAAGAAGGGTTGTATTTTGCACGATCTTGGAAGAAATGAGGACAGACTTCGAGGTACCTATGAATTTCCTTTTGAATTCCACCACATTGACAGCAGCCATCCACGCTATGTCATGTCCTACCACTGGCATGTAGAATGTGAAATCATGCGTGTATTACAGGGCACTCTCACCGTCACTTTAGACGAAAAAAGTTTTACAGCAAAAGCCGGAGATGTGATTTTTGTCAATAGTGGAGTTCTGCATTCCGGAATTCCTCAGGATTGTATCTATCAGTGCATTGTTTTTGATATGAACATGTTTCTGAAATTTAATTCCGTCTGCACAGAATATATGCAGAAGATCAGCCACCAGGAGCTGCTGATCTATCACCATTTCACCGAAAAGCAGCCTGATATCCAGAGAGCGGTGAACTCTCTTTTTGATTCTTTCTGGCAGAGGAAGCCAGGATATGAGCTGGTTGTGTTTGGACAATTTTACCACTTTTTCGGATTGGTTTTTGGTAATCATTACTACCTGGAAAGCCTGCGGAAAACCAGACGAGATTACAAGCGCATTGTCCAGCTGAAGCAGGTCGTGGAATTTATTGAAAAGAACTATGCCAGCCCCATTACCCTGCAGGAGCTTTCCGCTTCGGTTTCCATGTCTCCCAAATATTTCTGCCGGTTCTTTTCCGAGATGACGCATCAGACACCAATGGATTACCTCAACCGCCAGAGGATCGAGCAGGCCTGCTGCCAGCTGGCTACCACCGATGATTCCATCACAGAGATTGCCTATCGGAATGGCTTTAATGATCTGAGCTATTTTATCCGTACCTTCAAAAAGTACAAGGGGATCACCCCCGGCAAATATAAAAGACGCTGAAATATTTTTCCACGTCTTAATGGCACATATCAGAGTATTACATGACAAAAAGCAGGATCTCGCACATATTGCGGATATCCTGCTTTTTGAGGAATTGGGCTGTTTTATGTAAATACAGCTTTTTCGGCCTGGCGGAGAACAGTCATGCCGGAACGGATTCCCGTTTTGCAGACGGGCTATGTTCATGTCTTTATGAATACATGCTACTCTTCTGTATGAGAAAAAAAGCCGGCAGGGCAGATTTTCTGCATGAAAAAGCCGACGCAGATCGTGAAGGAGCCTGATCTCTGTTTACGCAGTGACCAGCACCAGATTATGTCGTAATTGAAAGCGGATACGATCATCCACCTCACTGCTTGCTTCTGACCAACGGATATCTCACACAGTTGGTCCATCTACTCGAAGGGATTCCACTGCTGCATAGAACTCTGCTTGCGAAATGCCTGTACGCTGCACCGGAACGTGCAGCAGAATATGATACAGTTAAAAACGATCCGGCCGCATTATAGCCGCCGGATGTTTCCTGCTTGTCTTATTCTAACAAATGCCTCTTTAAAATGCAAGAAATTTCAGAACATTTCGCTCTTCATTTTCCGACGGCAAAAGTCTATTTCCTACAGATTTTTCACCGCGTCTATAAACCTTTTTCCGTATTTTTCGTACTTGTGCCTGCCGACTCCTGTCACATTCAGCATTTCCTCCTCGTTTCCGGGCTTCAGAATGCACATATGGATAAGGGTTTTGTCGGAAAAGACCATATAAGGGGGGATTTTTTCCTCTCTGGCGATTTCCAGGCGAAGAGCACGGAGCTTCTGAAAAAGGGGCTCATCCTGTTCTCCCAGCTCCCCGACTGCAGATTTCGGAAGTCTGCTCCGTTTCTCTTTTTTCTTCGTCTCCAGCTCTTTTGACATTTTCATTGTGAGGATATGCGCCTCCTCCAGAAGTGACCTGGAAGCGGCGGTCAGCTTCACAATCGTATATCCGTCATCCGTCAGATAAAGATATTCCTTCAGTACCAGATAATTAAAGATCTGCCGCAGCCGGTGTGCCGGAATCTTTGCACAGACTCCATATTCCGGATTTCCATCCATCTCATACTGCCGGATCTTCGCCGTAGATGCGCCGCGCAGAGTATCCAGGATCACGTTCACCCCGTATCTCTGACCACTGCTTTCCACGCACCGGATCATTGCCCTGGCCTCCTGGCTCACATCCTGCTCTTCAAACTCGGTCTGACAGTTCAGGCAGTTTCCGCAGTAGCTTTTTCCGTATTCCCCAAAATATTTCAGGATGTACTCACGCAGACAATCATGGGTAAAGCAGTAAAAGGTCATCTGCTTCAGCCTCTCCTGATCACGCTCCCGGACAAGGCGCCAGACTGCCGCTTCCATTTCCTGGTTATCCTGTCCTCTCTCGATAAGATACTGATTGGTAACCACATCCTTCCCGCTGTAAAGCAGGATACATTCCGCAGGATCGCCGTCACGGCCCGCACGGCCTGCTTCCTGATAATAGCCTTCCATGTTCTTCGGCATATTATAATGAATGACATAACGCACATCGGACTTGTCGATTCCCATTCCAAATGCATTAGTGGCTACC
Source organism: Blautia sp. BCRC 81119 (assembly GCF_003184505.1). Taxonomy (NCBI): domain Bacteria; kingdom Bacillati; phylum Bacillota; class Clostridia; order Lachnospirales; family Lachnospiraceae; genus Blautia; species Blautia sp. BCRC 81119. The sequence goes on from NZ_QJHD01000033.1 coordinate 27,184, forward strand.
ATCACACGACAGCGGTCATAAATAAAATCATCCTGATTGTTCCGGCGTTCCTCATCGGAAAGTCCTGCATGATATCTGGTGGCCGTGATGCCGTCACGGATCAGCTTTCCGCAGACCTCCTCCACCAGCTTTCTGGTGAGACAGTAGATGATTCCACTGTCGTCCGGATGCTCCAGTATGTAATCGTGTACTTCCTTATATTTATCTTTCGGTGTTTTCACTGCAAAATAAAGGTTTTCCCGGTCAAATCCTGTGGTTGTGCAAAAGGGATCCTGAAGCCCCAGAAGTCTTGCAATATCCTCCCTGACCTCCTTCGTGGCTGTAGCTGTAAATGCACCGATCACCGGTCTTTTTGGAAGCTGTGCAACAAACTCTGCGATCTTCAGATAGCTTGGCCGAAAATCCTGTCCCCACTGTGATACACAGTGTGACTCATCCACTGCGATCATGGAAATATCCGCACTCAGCGCAAAATCCAGAAACGCCTCTGTGGTAAGCCTCTCCGGTGCTACATAGATGATCGGATATCGTCCTGCCTTTGCATAGCGCAAGGCTGTGAAATACTGCCCCTGCGTCAGAGAGCTGTTGAGGTATGCTGCTGAGATGCCGACCTGGTTCAGGCTTCTCACCTGATCCTTCATAAGGGAGATCAACGGTGATATTACCAGTGTGATCCCCTTCATCATCAGTGCCGGTACCTGATAGCAGATGGATTTTCCTGCGCCGGTTGGCATCACTGCCAGAACATCTTTTCCTGCAAGAAGCGCATCGATCACCGCTTCCTGCCCTTCTCTGAATGTATCATACCCGAAATGGGTCTTTAAAAGTTCCTGTTTCGTCATAAATCGACATGATCCTTTCTGTTACGTTCCCACCGGAACTGTAACGCTTCTCTTTTTCATTGTCGAATCGCTGCTGTTTTCCGAATATTTCATTTTAACATATTTACAGATAAATTGCCAATTGATACAAAAAAATCACAATGCACTTCCTACCTGGTTTCCTGTTATAATGATATAAGAGAAAGAGTCTGTTTATACTGTTCCGCAGCAGAGGACCATGAATTCATGGAGTACCCGGGCCTCTGTTCAGTAACAGCCGGTATGCTCATAAAAAAAGGAGGGTTTGTTATGTGTAAAAGAAAAATAAAAACCATCGAAACAATTTTTTTCCTGATTCTTTTTTCCTTTATTGTGCTCCTGCTTCCCCAGGATGCTCACGCCAGAGTCCGGGTCGTGACCAAAGGAACCACTTCCACTATCCGTGATACCGACGGTGTGATCGAAGATGAGTCTTCAGACATTAATTTCCCGATCAACATCAAAAATGCAAACTGCCAAAAACGGGTCTATGCCGTGACAGTTCGTGTAAGCTTTTATTCACCCAAGGGAGTCATCCCAAAAAGCACCACATTTTCCATCGATGGGATCAATGTGGTTAAGCTGAGCACTTCAAATTATACACCACTGGCATACAAGGAAACCTTTTTCACCTACGATGACAACATAGAGGATGGCTACCTGGAGTTCGATTTCGGCAATAAAGAATGTCCGGTACCGGTAGACTGTGACTATGAGGTTACCATCAAACAGGCTGTTCCGGAAATTTTTATCACCAACAACAATTATCTGAACCAGAGCATCCGGACCGGAAAAACCACTTCCATCGGAATTGAGATTTCTGATCCCTACGTAAAAACCATCAGCAAATCAAAATTCAAGGTTACTTCTTCCAACAGCTCTGTTCTCAAGGTACAGAGCATCACTCAGGATTCCAAAAAACGCAGCCGTTTCACAGTTACCCTGAAGGGCATGAAAGCCGGATCCGCAAAGATCACTTTATCCTATCCAAAGGCCGCAGCCTGTAAGCTGACCGGAAAAGTAACCTCGCCTTCAAAAACCGTAGCAACCTTCCGCGCTTCCAAGACTACACTCAAGGTTGGCTCCAAGGTCAGCATGCGTTCCCTCATCAATCTGAAGGGCGGTACCAGTCTGACCATCAAAAATGCAAAATCCAGCAAGCCTTCTGTACTTGCCATTTCCGGAAACTATCTTGTCCCAAAGAAAAAAGGGTCAGCCACAGTTACCGCAAACTTAAACGGTGTCAATCGTAAGATCACTATTACCGTATCCGCACCGGCCGCCAAACCTACCGTCAAAAATCTGAAGATCAGTGTTGCCCGTATCAAGTATGGCCCCAATGACATGAAGACCTATTATACCTTGAAATTCACCAATACTTCTGCAAAAACCATCACTACCGCAAAAGTACAGATCACCACAGGTTCCGGTATCTATGACCAGATGTACTGGACCAAGAACCTGACACTGAACCTAAAGCCCGGAAAATCCATGACAAAGACCTATTTCATCCAGAACATGGTCCAGGCGCCGGAAAAAAGTGATATTTCCGTTAAATGCCTGAAGATTAGCTGGAAATAAATAATTCAAAAGGGACGTGCCGCAGTATTGATTTAAAAATCATCACTGCAACACGTCCCTTTTATTTATTCTCTCTGAGCTGTCTATACGTTTTGTTTTTATCCTGTATCCTACAGTACCTCATTCAGTACCTGCAGTCCATACTCTGCGAGGCTGTTATCCTCTTCGCCGGTACCGCCGCTGATACCAAGACCGCCGATGATGGTGTCTCCAACCTTCAGGGGTACACCACCTCCGAATATCACAATATTGTCACTCATTTTTCCAAGACCATAAAATGTCTGGCCCGGTTGTGTCAATCTGGAAAGCTCCATGGTGGACATCTTCACTGCAACCGATGTATAGGCCTTCTTCAAAGCCACCTCAAAGCTTACAAGAAAAGATCCATCCATCACATGAACCGCAACCGGATTTCCATCCGGGCTGCATATCGCAATTACGGAAGGCTTGTTTCTTCTCAAAGCTTCCTGCTCGATCTTCTCAATAAGCCTCTTGGCAGAATCCAATGTGATACGACCCTGGATACCCATACGCTTCAGCACTTCCTGGATCATCGCCGTGTTTGCTGCCATACTGTCATTCTGTGCCATCGCCGTATTTCCTCCCACTGCTGTCGTCACAGTCCCATTCTGCGCATTAAAAGTCTGTACATCCCTTTTCTGCACCATCTGCGAATCCTGTGCTCTTACATCCACCGCCGATGTACCCGCTGCAACATCCGCACTACTTCCAACAGCCTCTGCCCCAACATTAGCTACAATCCCAGCAGTTTCTGCTTTCACAGATTCCTGAACACTTTCAGAAATATCTGTCTTCTTCTCTTCAATCTTCGCTGCATCCACATACCTTGCCAACACATAAAAATAATCCGACAATCGATTCATATATTTCTTGGCTCCGGTATCCGATCCAAACTTCACGCTGACCAGCGCAAGCTCTCTCTCAGCCCTCCGTGCCACAGCTCTTGTCACATCAATCTCAGCCGCAACTCGGGAATCCCCCGGAAGAATCGGAAGCCTCTCTCCGGAAAAAATCTCTTTCATCCGGCCAATCTCCTCCTCCAGAAGCTCCGTCCGGTCTTCACTGACCTTAAACTCCCGATTATAAGGATCAGAAACCCCATCTATGATCTTCTTCAAAGTCTCCGAGATTTTCTCCAGCATCCGGACAACATCCACATCATCAACCAGAACCCGCACAAGCCCAATATGACTCATCAGCTCCTCAACTGACCCCATCAGACAAATCCGATCATCCGACTTTGAAACATTCTTCGTATGGGAAAGATCCGTCATCCCCTTATCACCATACCCGGTATAAACCTCCATCCCAGCTCAACCTCCCAGCAACTCCTGATAAATAATCCCACCCATATCAGACCAATTTTACAATCCTCGAAATGCTACGCATACCACACGTACGTAAACACACACCACAACCATCCCGGCAAACCAAGCGCGGCGTTCACAAACGCGCCAGCCCCTGCCAACAACGTCACACATCCAAAGCGCCCACGGCGCCCCATCGGCACAACGTTCAACCCGGAACAACCGCAGCATACAGGCACAAGTCAATACCCTTCCGCCCGCCACAGTCAAGCACTCTAAAAAAAGCCCGAGGGGTGTGCAGAGGGGCCGCGGCTTTGCGGCCCCTTTGCGGTTTTCATCTTTTATCAAAAAGACCAAAGTTTAGTATAAATCTTAACAATATCCTCTTTCTTCGGTACACGCGGATTTGCCGCTGTGCAGGCATCCGCAAGTGCCATATCCGCCATCTTATCAACCGCCGCAAAATAAGCATCCGGTGTGATCGTCTTCATCTCTTCGATGGTAAGCGGGATATTCATCTCTTTCTGCATAAACTGAATCCAGTTTACAAGAGATCTTACGCTCATAACTTCGTTATAATTGCTCAGTCCAAGAAGATGTGCAATATTGGAATATCTCTTTACTGCCGGAAGATATTCTTTCTGGCTTCTGCTGCGTTTGTTGATATTTGCATTATATTCAACAATATGCGGCAACAGCATCGCATTAGCTCTTCCGTGAGGAATATGGAAAATAGCACCCAGCTGATGAGCCATACTGTGAGTAATTCCAAGACCTGCTGCATTGAAGGAAAGTCCTGCCAGACAGGACGCTACATGCATCTTCTGTCTTGCATGCATATCATTACCGTCAACATATGCACGATAAAGATATACGCCACAGATCTCGATTGCTTTCTCTGCAAGTGCAGATGTAAACTCATTATGGTTGATGCTGACATAAGACTCAATTGCATGAGTCAGAACATCCATACCTGTATCTGCTGTAATCGCAGGCGGAACACTACGTACAAGCTCCGCATCCAGAATTGCCTCATCAGCGGTCAGGCTTTCTGAGATCAGCGGATACTTCACATGTGCTTCTGTATCATTTACAACTGCAAAAGAAGTAACCTCGGAACCGGTACCACTTGTTGTAGGAATGGCAACCAGTCCGACTTTTCCGTAATTATTGATCTTCAGGGCAAACTCACGGATTGCCTTGGAGGAGTCGATGGCAGAACCACCACCTACTGCAACAATAGCTTCCGGCTGATACTGAAGGAATTTCTTAACTCCTTCGGCAATTTTTCCAACCGGTGCATCCGGAACAACATCACAGAAAATATCAAATTCTTTTCCACCTGCCTGAAGCGGTTTTGTGATCATATCGATCATTCCGCTTTTTACAACAAACGGGTCTGTGATAACAAGGACTCTTTTGTATGGAATTTCTTTCAGTCTTCCCAGGGCATCAGCTCCAAAATGGATGGCTGTTTTCATTTCAAATGTATTCATAGAAACTGCTCCCTCTCGTCATACCGAAACACAGGTCTCTTTTGTCTGCCTGTGGCCGGATAAAGTAAAGCGGATCTCCGCATTCCGCATACACTGCATGCTCATGAACACAATCGTTTTCCGATATATGTCCAACCTATTTCGGGTAGATGCATTCGATCTTATGCGCGCTGAAATGCTTCAGCCACTTTTCAGACGGCTTTTTGTCTGTGATGACCGTCTCGATATCCCGCAGCTGTCCTGCCACGGAAAAAGCAGTCTGATCAAATTTCGTGCTGTCTACCACCAGAATACGCATTTTTCCGGAATTGATCATGGCTTTTTTGGTTGTTCCAAAGGCTTCTTTGGATTCCATGATCCCCATATCCTCGTTTAATGCCTTACAGGAAAAGATCACCTTGTCCACATAATAAGAACGGATCACTTCTTCGGTTCTGGCACCAAGAAATGCAAGATACCCTTCCTTCATCACTCCACCGGTGGAAATAATATTCCAGCCGGATACATCAGAGAGTTCCAGAAGGATCTCCATAGAATTGGTAACAACGGTGAGACGTTCTTTTTCTTTCAGCGCCTTGGCCACAAAAACTGCCGTTGTGCTGGCATCCAGAAAAATGTGATCTCCGTCATTCACCATGGAAGCAGCAATCTCCGCCATTTTCTGCTTTCCCTGTACATTCTGGTTTTTACGAACATTAAATGGTAAATCAATACCGACATCTTCGTTGATCACCGCACCGCCATAACTCTTTGTGGCAAGTCCCTCTTTTTCCAGCTTGTCCAGATCACGGCGGATGGTTTCTTCTGAGACACTGTAAAGCTGGCTTAGTTCACTTACAACAACCCTTTTCTCTTCCTGTAATTTCTCGAGAATCAGATTTCTTCTCTCTAATGCTAGCATAAGATGCCTCCTTTTCAGATGTCATTGCAGGGATACCCTTCAAAAGGATATCCCTCAGATATAAAGACAATATTAAAGGATCGTATCGATCATTCTCTTGTCCGGATGAGCGATCACTGAGGAATCCATGTACATTCCTTTTTCAGCTACCAGCTCTTTTGCTCTTTCGATAGAAGCCTCTACTGCAGAAACCTCGCCGGTAAGGAGCATGTAAGATTTACCGCACATACCCTTGGCGATACGAAGCTCGATCAGATCAACGATAGCTGTCTTAGCTGCCTGATCTGCTGCCTCGATGATAGATGCTGCATCATAGGTCTCAAGAATTCCCAGGGCACTGATCTCCTCGACCTGTGTGGTTCCGTAGATTGCCGGGAAAATGGACTCATGTGGATTGCCCAGTACAAAACTGTCAATACATTTGTCCTCGTATGTTGTTACAGCCGTGTCTACAGCAGCTTTTACTGCGCTTAAATCTCCGGTGATAATTGCAATATATTTTCCCGGACATACTGTCTGCGCCTCCACGATCTCTACTTCAGATGTCTTAACCATGGCATCTGCTGCAGTGATACCAGCTGGTGTGGTTTTAAACTCAATCATTCCGATTGCTCTACTCATTTTGTGCACGTCCTTTCTAATTTCTTGCAATTACAACATGGCGGTCTGTCACTTCTGTAACCTTACCGCTGATGGTTGCATGGATTCCGACACTTAATCCCTGTGCAGGCTGTGCGATCATCTGGCCTTCTGTTACCATATCGCCTACATTTACGATTGCCTGTGCCGGTGCACCGATATGCTGGCTTAAGAGAACCTTTACCTTCGATACGTTTACAAGTTCTTCCTGAAGCGGTGCATCCTTGTCATATTTGGTAAGTCCCAGACGTGCCATCAGACGCTCCTCAGGAACCTTGCGGTATTCTCTGGACTCCTGAACCGGCTTCGGCTGAACACCCTGAGGTGGTCTGATCCCTGCCTTACGAAGTCCGCCCTTCATATCTGCAAGCAGTGTTCTCGGAGCCAGGCTCTGCGGACACGCATACATCTCGCAGACACCACAGGAGCTGCAGAATGCAGAATTGATATAAGGATTTACATTTCTGAAATCCTGATTAGATGCTGCCATCATGAACATTGCCGGATCGATCGGGTGTCCCAGATTATGTCTCGGGCAAAGATCTGTACATGTATGGCAGTGGCAGCAAATCGATGCTGCTCTCTTCAGATCTATAGAAGAAGTCCGCTGCTTCTTCATGACAATAACATGGTCCTTTGGAAGAACCAGGATTGCATTCGTTGTTTTTGTAACCGGGTCTGAACCATTTCCGATACGTCCCATCATCGGGCCGCCAACGAAATATACAGGATCCTTTACAGTTGTACCGCCTGCCTGGGCAACAACCTCTTCCAGTGTACATCCCAGTGGAACTTTCACTGTAACAGGGTTCTCAACCTCAGCAACAACGGAAACATATTTACATGTGACCGGTTTATGTTCTTCTACCGCGCGGTATACATTGTATAGAGTCTCTACATTAAATACGGCTACTCCCTGCTCGATCGGCAGTCCTCCGGGCCGTACCACACGTCCGGTTGCCTCATAAATAAGAACAACCTCATCACCCATCGGATAAACCTCATCCAGAAGATGGATCTTAACCCTCGGGAATTCTTCAATATGCTGATTTAAAGCATTGATCGTCTGTACATAAGATTTTTTGATTCCGATAATGGCCTGTGAAGCTCCTACCGTCTCCGCAACCATATCGAATGTTTTCATGATCTCGTATGCGTGCTTCTCCAACAACTGTCTGTGAAGTTTCAGTAATGGTTCGCACTCTGCACAGTTCATAAGAATGGTATCCGCTTTGTCTGTCAGTTTCATGTATGTAGGGAAACCTGCTCCACCTGCTCCGACAACACCATTCTCCTGCATAATTTTCTGTAATTCTTTGATATCCATGGCGTTACTCCAATCCTGCACCGTCGTCTACGATACCGACGATGGCGGCATCTACCGGTGCTGTTTCTACGCCGCAGCCAATTCTTGCTGCGCTTCCTTGTGCCACCAATACATATTCGCCGATTCCCGCACCGATGATATCAATAGCGACAATCTGGCTGTGCTCGGCTTTCATATGATGCACCGGCTCCACGATCATGAATTTATTTCCTATGAGTTTTTCACTTTTTCGTGTGGAAACAATACTTCCAACTACTTTGCCTACGATCATATGAGCCTCCGTTTTCTCTATATCCTCCTTTTGGGATGCCGTTTTCAGGCATCCCAAAAGGAGGAATATTATTTGATTATGGTAACTGTATTGCCTGTGGCAATTCTTGCTGCATTTGCTTCATCTGTATCAATATGCATTTCCAATGTAAAGCTGTCATCTACACGGATCTTAACCTGATTAAAGATCGTTCCGCGCTCATTGTCAGCTTTTACGGAAACAATATCGCCATCATGTACACCCGCAGCCTGGGCATCTTTCGGAGCCATGTGAATGTGACGCATAGCCACAATACATCCCTCTTTCAGATAAATGGCACCTTTTGGTCCAACGATGGCGATCGGTGCACTTCCTGCAAGATCACCGGACATACGTACCGGAACCTTCATTCCCAGCTTGATCGCATCTGTTGCTGAAACCTCAACCTGTGATTTACTGCGGACAGGTCCGAGGATTCTTACATTCTCGATCGCACGGAGCTTCAGTCCTACGATGGTAACTGTTTCGTTGGATGCAAACTGTCCGCCCATCAGATCTTTTTTCTTGGTAAGCTGATAGCCTTCTCCGAACAGTGCCTCCACATGCTCCTGTGTCAGGTGAATATGTCTTGCAGAAACTCCGATAGGTACAACAAAACCATTGCCCTTGTCTTCGTTTTTGTTGATCGCATCGATCACCATTTTTGTGATCATTTCAATATTATTCGTTTCCAAGAGTACACCTGCTTTCTTTCGGTTTCATAACTGAAATTAACTCAAAACGCACCGGCCCGAACCCTTAATGGCCCTTGGGCCGGTGCATCTTGGAACTAATCAGTTGGATTATTTAAGAACCGGAAGGATTTTCTCAACGTCTGTATGAGGTCTCGGAATTACGTGTGTAGCTACAAGCTCTCCAAGTCTGGATGCTGCTGCGCTTCCGCTCTCTACTGCAGATTTAACTGCTCCTACGTCTCCACGAACCATAACTGTTACAAGACCGGAACCGATCTTCTCTGTTCCTACCAGAGCAACGTTAGCTGCTTTACACATCTGGTCAGCTGCCTCGATAGCTGCTGTAAGTCCTCTTGTCTCAACCATTCCTAATGCTTCCTGTGTCATGATCATATCCTCCTTGTGGATTATAAATGCTTTATTTGTTCTGTTTACTTCTGACTATTTTGGTGCAGCAGCTTATTTTTTGCTGCTGTTTTTGCTTTCCAGTGCTTCTTCCGGATCTTCTTGTTGTTTCTTTTTCCACCGGCTTGCACTCAGCTCAACCAGTTTGACGATTTCCTCGTGAGGATTGGCAATTACCGCATAGCTGGCAGGTTTTTTGATTGCCTGCTCCACTGCTGCATTGACAGCTGCTGTAACTGCTGATACATCGCCTTGTACGATCAGGGTCACCAGTCGTCCGCCCAGCTTACGCTCCCATGACGCCAGCTCAACGTCTGCCGTTTTGCACATGATGTCCAGGGCATTGATCGCCGCTACAACACCAGTGATTTCTATAAATCCATATGATTTTCCCATGAGCGAACTCCTTAATTAATTTCTGTTCCTCTCAAAGCCTGAAATCAGAGCTTCGGAAGAATTTTCTCTACGTCTGTATGAGGTCTCGGGATTACGTGTGTAGCTACGAGCTCTCCAAGTCTGGATGCTGCTGCGCTTCCGCTCTCTACTGCTGCTTTTACAGCGCCTACGTCTCCACGAACCATAACAGTTACAAGACCGGAACCGATCTTCTCTGTTCCTACAAGTGCAACCTCTGCTGCTTTTGTCATTGCATCTGCTGCCTCGATTGCAGCTGTGAGGCCTCTTGTCTCAACCATTCCTAATGCTTCCTGTGCCATGATTCTATCCTCCTGAATCTTATCTTCGTTACATTTTATCATATATGATTCCGCCACTTTTGTAAAGTGAACTTCGGAATCCTCTTAATCTTTATCCAGGGCGCTGATTTTCAGCATTTTCTGTGTACCTGGTTCCGGGTTGGGGATTATGTAATGCTGTACCACGCCTGTCATGCTCTCTGCAACTTTCATGCCGGCTTCTACCGCTGCCGTGACATCTGACACGCTTCCGCGGTACTTGATGCAGACAAGAAGCGGTACTGGCAGGCTGTCCGCATTCGCCGGTTTATTCTTATCGAATACCTCCAGGTGGACATTTGCAGCCTTGCACCCGGCGTCAGCTGCCACAAAGGCTGTCGCAAGTCCGAAGACCTCCAGAATTCCTACAGCTTCTGCCATGTTGCTTCTCCTTTCCCGTTAAGGTTATTTATTAACAATCGCGATCTTAAGACCTGTCATTGCCAGGTTTGTCTCAAGTGCCTCGTTGATCTCCTCAAGCGGGAACTTGTGTGTGATCAGCTCAGACATTGGAAGTCCGATTGCTTTTGCTCTCTTAAGGAAATCAAATGTTGTTGCATAGTCTCTGAGGTTGTATACCCAGGAACCAACAAGGTTGATCTCTTTGGAGCAGAGGTCGAAGTGCGGGTTGATGGTAGCGTCTCCACCGTTGATGAAGAAACCAAGCTCGCAAAGACCGCCGCCGTTGCGGATAAATTTGTAGATGTTGGAGTGTGCATGAGGATTTCCAGTACACTGGAAAGCGAAATCTGCAAGATGTCCGCCCTGAGCCTCTTTAACAGCCTCAGTAAGTGCCTCAATGCCCTTGAAGTTCATGAAGTTAACGGTTGTGTTTGCTCCCATTCTCTTGGCAAACTCAAGACGTTTCTCATTTCCGTCTACTGCACAGATATTATGAACACCCATTGTATGGAGAACTGCGATGCAGATAAGACCGATCGGTCCGCAACCCTGAACAACAACTCTGCTGTTGAATTTCAGGATTCCTGTTGTTTTTGCTCTCTCTACAGCATGTACAAGTACTGCACATGGCTCGATGAGGATACGGGAATCAAGATCCAGGTCACTTACATTAAAGAATGTAGAACCAAATTTTCCGCCTCTGATGAAGATGTAATCAGCGAACCAGCCGTTGAATTTAACGTCGTCATCCGGAAGAAGTCCGTATACATCAGCGCCGCCTACGTTCTTCTTGTTAAGGTCGAACATTGTGATTTCCGGATCATCTTTGAAGATCATACATGTAACGATCTTGTCGCCGACTTTAACCGGTTTACCAGCTGTATCAACTTTAACGTTTTTACCCATTTTTACGATCTCACCGGTTCCCTCATGTCCGAGAACTACCGGGATAAGACCGAACGGGTCATTTTTGTACTCATGAGCATCTGTTCCGCAGACACCGCATCCCTCAACTTTAACAAGGATGTCGTCGTCGCCAACTTCCGGAAGATCATACTCCTGAAGCTCAAAATGTTTCTTCTCTGTCATCATTGCTACTCTTGCTTTTTTCGGAATTGTGTTTCCTGCCGGAGCAGCCGGAGCGCTTGGTGCAGCAGCTGCTGCCGGAGCGTTTCCTGTCATGCCGGAGAGAACCTGTTTAACGATTTCTTCGATATTTACATTGTTCATATCCATGATTTATGTTCCTCCTGATCAACGAATGCAAAGGCTGTCTGTCATTACGCAGCGTCTTCTCTTTGTGAATGTGCTTGCGCTTGTAAGTCCCTCACCTGTGCGGCTTGCGATGGTAAATGTACAGAAACCTTCTCCTCCGAATCCAAGTGCGGAATAGGACGGGCCGTTCTTTACAAGGATCGCGGTATCGATTGCTTTCGCATATTTTGTAATGTTATCGATATTCTTGGAATGAATATGTGCGGAATGACGGTTGCCATGCTCAAGCCATACAGCCTGCTCTACAGCATCGTCGAAATCCTTTGCTCTTACGATTCCGAGGATTGGCATCATAAGCTCTGTTGTGATAAGCGGATGTTCCTTCGGTCCCTCGAAGATGATGCAGCGGGTATTGGCCGGTGCCTGAACTCCGATCATGGAAAGAAGGGTCTTCGCATCACGTCCTACACATTTACGGTTCAGCTTGCCGCCTGCAAGTACAGTCTCAACAAGTTTGTCCTGCTCTTCCTTGGATGCAAGGTAGCAGTCATTCTCTGTAAGCATGTAGTGCATTAACTCATCAACTACGGAAGATACTGCAACAACTTCCTTCTCTGCGATACATGGAAGGTTGTTATCGAATGTACACCCGTTTACGATATCCCTTGCTGCCTTACGGATATCAGCAGTATCATCAACCAGTGCCGGCGGGTTACCTGCTCCTGCACCGATTCCTCTCTTACCGGAGGAAAGAACTGCTGTTACAACACCAGGGCCGCCTGTTGCTGCGATCAGATGGATATCTTTATGTTTCATCATAATATTGCTTGTCTCAAGAGTTGGTTTCTCAACTGTGACAGCGATATTATCCGGGCCGCCTGATTCCAGGGAAGCCTCATTTAAAAGATTGATTGCGTAAATAGAAGTTTTAACTGCTGCCGGATGTGGGTTGAATACTACTGTATTTCCACCTGCCAGCATACCTATTGTGTTGCAGAGAACTGTTTCACTCGGGTTAGTACATGGTGTGATCGCACCGATAACACCAAACGGTCCCATCTCGATCAGAGTCAGTCCTCTGTCTCCGGACCATGCAGTTGTTGTAATGTCTTCTGTTCCAGGTGTCTTGTCTGCTACCAGGTGATGTTTCAGGATCTTATCTCCTACATTACCCATACCAGTTTCCTCAACACCCATACGTGCCAGTACTTCCGCATTTTCTTTGATCTTCTTGCGGATGCAGGTGATGATCTTTTCTCTCTGGTCCATAGACATTGTCTTAACTACCAACTGAGCCTTCTTGGCTGCTTCGATAGCATCATTCATATCCTTGAAAACGCCATGTTTTCCGGCCGGAGCATCTGCGATCTGCATTTTTGCCATAACTTCCTGTACAATTTCCTGTACCATATTCTCACTTATTGGCATGAGATGTCCTCCTTAATATTCCGTCAAAAAATTATTTCAGGCCAAGCTGAGCCATAACCTGTTTTGTGATCTGAGCAACAAGCTCTGCGTCATTCTTTGCTGTATCTGCTGCAGGAGCTGCATCTTTATCACAATCACAGTCTTTTCCAACGAAATCATACTGATATCCTGGGAACTGTTTGTAGTCCTCGCTGTGGCATGCACCGCCGCAGTTGTGGCAGTTCTTGCCGTCTTTGTTCAGGCAGAGGCTTGCCGGATGTTTTCCAGGCATACCGAATTTACGACGGATCGCATAGAGCTTCTCGATGTTCTCTTTGTCAAATTCCTTCGGTCCGCCAAGGAGCTTGGTCTGATACAGAAGCTGTGCATAGAACTCTACAGACTCCATCTTCATATATGCAGCGTTAAGGTCTGTGCTCCATGTAAGTGCTCCATGGTTCTCAAGAAGTACTGCATCGAAGTATGGAAGGTATTTCTCAAGGTTGTCCGGAATCTCCATTGTGGAAGGTGTGCCGTACTCAGCGATCGGAACACATCCAAGAGCGATAACTGCCTCAGGCATGATCGGCTGTGTAAGCGGGATACCTGCGATTGCGAAAGATGTAGCATAGATTGGATGAGCATGTACAACAGATCCTACGTCCGGTCTCTTCTCATATACTCTCATATGCATCTTGATCTCAGATGATGGTTTGAATCCCGGGTTAGCCTGGATCACATTACCCTTGCCATCTACTTTACAGATGAACTCTGGTGTCATGAATCCTTTGGATACACCTGTTGGTGTGCAAAGATATTCATTCTCAGCTATCTTAACAGAAAAGTTTCCGTCGTTAGCTGCAACCATGTTACGGTTGTAGATTCTCTTACCGATGTCACAAAGCTGTTTTTTGATTTCAAACTCGTTTACCATGCTTAATTTCCTCCTTGAGCATTGGATTGCACTATTTTGTTTCTGAGAACATTTTACCCCATACCACAAAATAAGTCAAGGACAATCCGTTGTTTTATGTTGGTTTCTTGTTGTATTTTGTGTTGTTTTTATTGTTTTTTATATTTTCTGTTTGTAAAGGATCTTTTTTCTGTAATCCTGTATCTCTCAGCCGCCGATCTGGCAGTCCAGGCTGCATACCGCATGCACTGCATTCTTTAACATCTGCATATGTTCTGCTGTAGGCGGAAGGATTCCTTCCATTAAATAGGGTCTGCCAAGTCCTTCATATTTATCCTGCCCCAGTCTGTGGTACGGAAGAAGATGGATCTTGTTTACGCCCGGAAGGGATGCTGCAAATCTTGCGATCGCCTGAATCTCTTCCACAGAATCATTAAATGTGGGGATCACCGGAACGCGGATCACCAATCTGGTTTTTCCGTAGAGCGCAACCCTTCTTGCATTCTCCAGCATCAGTCCGTTGGCCCGTCCTGTGAATTCTTTATGTTTTTCCTGATCCATATGCTTGATATCCATCAGATATACATCCAGATAGGGAAGTACCTGTTCGATCTTTTCCCATGGGGCACAGGCCATGCTTTCCACTGCTGTGTTGATTCCTCTCTCCTTTGCTGCGCGGAGAAGGTCTCTGGAAAAGTCCGCCTGGCACATACATTCCCCTCCGGAAAGGGTGATCCCGCCTCCGGAACGGTAATAATAGGCACGGTCTTTTTCCACCTCTTCGATCATCTCACGAACTGTCACGTCGCGGCCGATCACTTTATCTTCTCCCAGAACCTTCATGTTCTGGATCCGGTATTCCTGTGATTCCGGATTACAGCACCAGCGGCAGCGAAGAACGCAGCCCTTCAGGAACACGATGGTACGGATACCCGGTCCATCGTGTACTGAATATTTCTGAACATCAAAGATCCTGCCCTTTGTATCCAAATAGTCCATTCGTTACTCCTTTAGAAGCCCTGCTCAGTACGTCTGATGATATCGTCCTGCAGAGATCTGGAAAGTGTAGTGAACAATGCGCTGTAGCCTGCAACACGTACAACCAGATGTTTGTACTTCTCCGGATGCTTCTGTGCATCCAGAAGTGTTTCTCTGTCAACAACATTAAACTGCATATGCATACCCTTCTGATCAAAGTATCCGCGGATCAGTGCTACGAATTTCTCCAGTCCTTCTCTTCCTGCAAGTGCTGACGGATGGAATTTCTGATTAAACAGTGTTCCGTTGGATACGATAAAATGATCCAGGCGGGATACAGAAGTTGCCGCAGCTGTCGGTCCCTTCACATCCTTGCCGGCTGACGGGGAAACACCATCTGCTACCGGAGTATGTGCGTAACGGCCATCCGGTGTTGCACCGGTCTGTCCGCCAAGAGGAACGTTTGCAGATACAGGATAAAGTCCTGCCTGATAATGTCCGCCTCTCGGGTTCATATATTTCTGAAGCGGCTTGGTGTAAGTATAAGCCACATCTCTTGCAAAATAATCCACATCCGGGATATCGTTTCCAAACTTCGGAACCTCCTCGATCATCTTGTGGATCTCTTCGAATCTTGCTTTCTTCTCCGGAGATGGCTCTGTTCCGAGAGCTGCTGTCATAACAGCTGTTGCGGTCTGCTCATTTACGCGGATGCCATTCTCCTGAAGCTTCTGCATAACAATGGTGGTGATATCTGCTGCAGACTGTGCATCGATACCCTTGCCGTAGTTCCATGCCAGAGCCTCCTTCAGCTCTTCCATGGTCATCTTCTTTTCTTCATATACAAGCTTGCGGATCGCATACAGAGAATCTGCCATGTTTGCAATACCAAATCCCTGAGGACCTGTAAAGTTATAAACAGCTCCGCCTTCCTGAACGGATTTGCCTCGTTTCAGGCAGTCATCCACCATACAGGAAAGGAATGGAAGCGGACATCTCTCCGCATGTGCCACATCAATGGCATTATCAGCATTTACAAGCAGGGAAATGAAATATTCCATCTGTTTCTTATATGCATCATAGAACTCATCGAAGCTCTTCATCTCTGTGACATCGCCGGTCTGGACACTGATCTGTACCCCTTTGTCCATACCATTAGAGAAAACCATCTCCAGCGGACGGCACATGTTAAAGAATGCAGCGTCATGCCAACCCTCTGTCTTACCTGCCTTCTGCGGTTCTACACAGCCGATGATGTTATATTCTCTGGCATCTGCAAGAGAAAGGCCGCGGTTCTGCAGTGCAGGAATGATAACCTCATCATTGTAATAAGCCGGAAGTCCGATTCCTGTTCTTGTAAGCTCTGCAGCCTTGATCAGGAATTCATGTGGTGATCCGTTCCATACTCTTACAGAAAGAGACGGTGCCGGAAGGTGCACATGCATAGACGCCTGGATGCACATAAAGGAGAGATCATTGGTCACATCCTCGCCATCCTTGTTCTGACCGCCTGCAATCAGGTTCTGGAAAAGGCTGTAGCCTGCAAAGCCTTCTGCAGATGCAGCATCACGGCATTTATTCAGGTCGTTTAATTTTACCCATATGCAGTCCATCAGTTCCTGGGCAAATTCTCTGGTAAGATTGCCTGCTTCCATATCACTCTTGTAATATGGATACATATACTGGTCAAAACGTCCCGGAGAAATAGAATGTCCGCTGCTTTCCATCTGGATCAGCTGCTGTACAAACCAGAAGGACTGGCACGCCTCATAGAAGTTACGGGCGCCCTTCGCCGGTACGCGTGTACAATTAGATGCGATCTGAAGGAGTTCCTGTTTTCTGGTCGGATCCTGACACTGATATGCCATCTGCTCTGCGAGCTCGGCATAGCGATGTGCATAGTCGATAACTGCCTGACAGCTCATGATAACTGCTTCCAGGAAACGAGATTTCTTTGCGTAATCACCATCTCCTACATTACACTCATCCAGTTCCTTCTGAGCTTTGGCAATGATTCCTTCATAACCGATCGCCAGAACTTCTTCATATTTAACGGTTACGTGTCCTACACCATTGTAGAAATAGTTTCCGGGTGTAAAAATATTGTGGTCAATGGCAAGAATCGCTTCCGGTGCCATGTAGGAGGTTGCAAGCTCACTGGTAGTCTTGCCTTTCCAGTATTTATGTACCTCACGGAGCTCCGCCTTGGTTTCCTCCGCAATATAAAATGGATCGGCTGTTCTGGTAGCCACTGTATCCAGCTCATCCTCCAGCCACTGGAAAGAATACTCCGGAAACGTCTGACATCCTCTCGGCGCCAAAGTGCTGCTTCCGACGATCAGCTCCTCATCACGGATGATGATCGGAATGTTGTGCAGGATGTGGGCAAATGCCTTGGCTCTGCGGGTGATGATCGGCTCGTCTTCTGTTGCTTTGTAAGACTCTGTGATCAGTTTTGCTCTGGCAGATTCGATTACCGGCATCTTTGCATAAAGATTATCTACAAGATGTGTGATCCTGTCTGTTTTCGGAACATCTGCTATATGAAATTTCTCCATGATTCTCCTTTCTCACAACCGGTTGTTTCTGGTGATCTGTCTGCCTCTACGCTTCCAGAACCGCTCCTGTCCGGCTATGTGCTCATGTAGTTTTATTATACCTTACCCCTACTTCGATGTCAACGAAATCCAACATGTGTTTCTAGCTGTTTTTGTGGTTTTTGTCGGTTGCGCCCTGTTGATTTTATTTGTTTTTTGTATTTTTATGTTTTTCTCTATTGACTTTGTTTTTCTGCTCTGCCATACTTGGATTTATATAGGAATTCCTTTGTTTTTCAGAAAAAAATTTATGCAAAGCGGACATTCGTATTCCGCTCTGTCACATGTTCTCAAACAGTAAAAGAGGTGTATTTTTATGTATCTTTCTGATATGCATACCCACTCCATCGCCAGTGGTCACGGCACGGAATGTACCATCACCAACATGGCACGCGCAGCTGCCGAGAAAGGTCTCCGGCTTCTCGGGATCACTGATCACGGTCCCGGCACTCTGGCAGCCGGAACTTCCTCCTATTTCCGTAGCCTTACCTATTCTCCCAAAAAACATTTCGGTGTAGAATTACTCTACGGAATTGAACTGAATATCCTTGACCGCAGCGGAACGGTAGATTTAGATCAGGAATCATTATGTAAACTTGATTACGCCATTGCCAGCATGCATGCCTGGAATTACCGCTGCGGTACCAGAGCCGAAAACACAGAAGCTTTTATCAATGTAATGAAAAACCCCTGTGTAAAGATCCTCGGACATAGTGATAACACTCATTACCCGGTTAATTATGATGCGCTTGCAAGGGCTGCCAGGGAAACCGGCACGATCTTTGAGATCAACGAAGCTTCTCTTGCACCTTATGGCTATCGTGGCGACACAAGAGAAAACTGTTTCGAGATCCTTCGATGCTGCCGCAAATATGATCTGCCGCTGCTTCTTTCCAGTGACAGCCATGGCCCGGAGCATATCGGAGATTTTACCTGTGCTGCTGAGTTTGTTCATCAGGCCATGTTTCCGGAACAGCTGATCCTCAACAACCAGATTCCCAGACTCAAGGTTTTTCTCCAAACCAGAGAATGATCTTCTGTATCTTTTCCGACAGATAACAGATATTGTCCACTCCAAACAAAACAGGCCAGTTCAAACACAGGAATATACATTTTCCTGTATCTGAACTGGCCTGTTTTTTATTTTTCCCGCTGCTTCCGTACAATTTCCGCAAGCTCGCTATATTTACCTGTAACATATCCGAAATTTTCTCTTCTGTGAGGAAGCTTGCATTCGGTGCAGTCTTTAATCCCGCTTTCCGTAAAGCGGAAATTACCACCACATTTATCTCCCAGTGCATATAAAGGACAATAGCAGAACAGACAATTGAAGTTCTCCGGATCTGCTCCTTTATGGCACGGAAAATACTCACAGTTTTTGTGGCTGAAGTAAGAGTATTCTTTGCCTTCCCAGTATGGTTTCTCCATGGCTCTTTTCTCCTCTCCTGACATAACCACACATAATTTTTTCCTATAAAAAAGAGGTAGCGATGCCACCCCGGGGTAGAAATATAATCCGTTCATGAGTGCGCGGAGGGAACGAATGTATCCGGAGTAGTATCGCCTGCCATTTAATCATGTATAATTCATATGAACAGGCGCATTCCATAAAAAAATGCCTACTCTCGTAAAAAAGTAGACAACGTCCCAGGGGTGCGGAGTCCCTGAAATGGTTGTTACACTTTACACGGAAGTTTAACCTCGCCATAACAAGCAGGTTTCCTGGCTCCGGGATCATGACTCCTCTCTCCTTCTCATACATACGTACAATGGACTATGAGATTCGCTCCTCCGTTACAGTGACCGGATCGCTCAGGTTTCACACCTGATTCCCTTTTCTGTGGACTTCTGATAATCAATATATAACTGTCAGCTATCCTCAGCACTTGCTATGTTCAATATGGAATTATACTGACATTATAATAACATCCTGTTAATTATATGTCAATACTGTTTTCAATATTTATACATTTTTGAGCATATTTTATTGCTGTTCAATCCGTTCCATGGGTTTTCAATATTTTTTCCGACGTCAAAAACAGCCCGACAAACTACTGTCGGGCTGCTGTATTTTTATTTTCTGTTGTACGTTCTTATTATACAAGACGTCTTACAGATACAATTGTTCTGTATGTAGCATCATTGCTGATCTTGATCCCGTCCTGAGAGTTCGATGCATGAACGATCTGGCCATTACCCATGTAAATAGCCACGTGTCCGCCATAGCAGATCAGATCTCCCGGCTGTGCATCTGCGTAGGATACTTCTGTACCTGCATTCTGCTGCTCATAGGAGGTTCTCGGAAGGCTGACTCCGAAGTTCGCATAGACACTTTGTACAAATCCGGAGCAGTCTGCACCATTGGTAAGGCTTGTTCCGCCCCATACGTAAGGATTTCCCACAAACTGTGTAGCATAATTCACAACAGAAGATCCGGAACCACTGCTGTAAGAAGAACTGTCACTGTCTGAAGATGTATCCTCTGCATTAGATGTGTCCTCTGCACTTTCTTCAGATGCGTCTGTGCTGTTATCGTAATCTGCGTCTGCATTATCCTCTGTATTCTCAGTATCCTCGGACGCATCATCATTCTCACCATTGTCTGCATCTTCATCCACATCCTCGGTGTCATCTTCTGCAGTATCCTCATCTGCATTCTCGATCACGTCGCCGTCCTCATCGTACTGTCCGTCTTCGCTCTCGTCTGCCTCATCCTGCTGTGCTTCCTGCTCTGCCTGGCGTCTTGCTTCCTCTTCTGCCTCAGCCTGTGCTCTCGCTGCTGCTTCAGCCTCGGCCTGACGTCTTGCCTCTTCCTCTGCTGCAATACGCTCAGCCTCTAATCTCTGAAGCTCTGCAGTCTGCTCTGCAAGAAGGTTTGCATAATCTGTAGCCTGCTGCTGTGCGTAGGCGATCTCATTATCATAATCTGCGGATGTGGCACGCTTCTCATCCAGCTGTGCCTGCAGGTTCTGGGACTCTGCCTCATATTCCTGCTTCATTCCCTCCAGCTCTGCCTTCTCCTGTGTGTACTGTGCCTCCAGGTTTGCCACCTGCTGGATCGTATTGGAATATTTTTCAAGACTCTTACGGTCCTGCTCATAAGTCTTCTGTGTGTACTCTGCTCTTGTAAGAAGGTCAGACAGGTTCTCTGCATTCAGCATCATCTGGAACCATGCATCGTCTCCACCCTTCTCATAGAGATACTGGATACGTTTCTTCATTGCCTCATACTGTTTCTGCTTGGCATTTTTGGCCTTCTCAAGGTTGGTCTGTGTAGATGCAATGTCGGCTTCCTTATTGGAGATATCTCCCTCCAGTGTCTGGATCGAAACCATCACGTTTACAAGATTGGCATCAAGAGTTGAAATCTCGCCTTCAATCTGTGACTTCTGTGAGGAAAGCTCATCCAATCTGGAATAAGTCGCATTCAGCTGTTCGTTGGTCGCATCCATCTCCTGCTGAAGTGCTGCCTCATCTTCTCTTGTTGCGCTTACGCTGACTACCTGTGCTCCGCTGATGATGAGCGCCAGTGTCAGACATAATATCCTTTTCTTCATGACTGTTCACCCTCGCAATCTGATTCTAATTTAATACAGCGGATCTGACCATCCGCTTCGTTGGTTTTCTTTGTAATACTTTTGCAATATCTTGTTTCAATCTTTTTATATATTAACACAGTGTTATTTGGATTGCAAGGATTTTCTATTAATTAGTTTAAAACTTTGTAACATTTATTAATGATTTTGACATTAAAAAAGGAGAACCCGGGTTATCTCAGATTCTCCTCTCGCGTTTCTTATTGCTATTTGTTACATATAAATTTCTTTCAGCATATCCTGATCAGAAAAGATCTGCAAGGATCTGATTGGCTGTCTTGTTCAGATATCCGTTGGGATCGGAAAGAGTGCTTCTGTTCCATCTGAAGTATGCACCGTTTCGGATATAATTACCACTGGATTCATGATAGTCATATTTGCTGGCTCCAGGATACCTAGACATATAAGTTTCTGCCAGCTTGATCGCCTGGCTTCCGTAAGTTCCGCTTGGTGTCGGTGTTCCGGAAATCTGTACGCCGGCATTCGGTGTACAGTGGAGGATCACGACACTCTTATCGGAACACTGTCCGAGAACGATCCAGGTATGTCCGCTGTTGTATCCGATATCCCCAGGATAAAGCTTCCAGTTTGAGCTTGCCAGCTGAGCCTGGGAAACAACGGTACCCATTCCCTTGCCGGAATACAAAGATCCAAGATTTCCGGAAACATCCGTGTACATAGGTCCACCGGATCTGCTCTGCATGATCTGATATACAGACCATCCTACAAAGCCGGAACAGTCAAGGCCCTTCTGTTCTGTAGCTTCACTGAGATCCATATAATATCTGTAATTATAGGAGCTGGAATTGCTGTCATACCACTGTTTCCATTTTGGACTGATGCCCTTTCTGGTCGCATCCGACCAGTTGTGGCCGCCGCCCCATACGTAAAGAGTCTTTCCTACTGGAAGTAATGCATTGGCAAGGAAATTCTTGATAGTCCTGGAGCTTGTCGCTGTAGTAGTGCTTGGGTTGGTATCCAAGACACCATTGCTGCCAAATGTATACTTCTTGCCATCGATCGTCTTCGTTCCCGTAGCCATGACACCGGTTGACGGATCGAAATAATATTTATATCCTTTTTTGGAATTTGTGACCCAACCGGTAGCCATCACGCCGCTCTTGCTGTAAAAATAATAGGTATCGCTGCCGATCTTCTTGAAGCCCTTATACATAGCTCCCGTGTTTGGATCAAAATAGCGCTTCTGCTGTTTTTTATTTGTTGCCCAGCCCTTTGCCATAAAGCATTTGCTGGTAAAATATCTGGTCACATTCTTCTTGTCTGTAAGGAATACGCTTCTTGCAGCAACACCACTGCCGCTGTAGAAATAATATTTCTTATTACTGATCGTGGCCCATCTCGTTGTCATATATCCGCTGGTGGGATTAAAATAGCGGGTATTGTTCTCTCTGTCTGTAAGCCAGCCTGTTGCCATATAGCCCTTGACACCGTTAACATTATAAAAATATCGTTTGCCCTTGGAATCCTTAGCCCAGCGCTTCATCTGCACGCCTGTGGATTTATTAAAAAAATATTTCTTCCCGTTCAGTGTAAGCCAGCCTTTTACCTTCTGGCCATTCTGATAATAATAGGATTTTCCTTTTTCGGTCTTAAAGCCGTTCTTGGCCGCAGCTTGTACATCGGTTGCCGTTGTATGTACAGTTGCTCCGGCTGCAAAGAACATCAGAACAAAAAAAAGTCCCCAGAGTTTCCATTTTCTGCTTAATTTTCGCATACATACCTTCCTTTGATAGATAGATCATTGATATTTACTATTTCTTAAGTCCGGCTGATCGTAAACATTACAATTTTGTTACAATTTTACGTCCATATTATATAACATTCTTTACAGTCCGTCAACTCTTTCCTTTTCTTTCAGAAAAAATGTCATTCCGGTATTACCAATGTTGATTTTATGCAGAAAAAATCCCCGAAACATCAGAAATATTCACTGATGCTCCGGGGATATGATCCTTTATGCAGTTTTACTCCTGTCTGTTACAGATCTGTTACAGATCCTTACAGAAATTTTTTGCGAAGCTCTGCTCCGTCAAGGGCACTTAAATATGCAGGTGCAACATCAAATACTGTCTTGCAGCCCTTCTGTCCTTCCTGATTCATACGGTATGCAGCTCTTGCATAGGCAACGATCA
Source organism: Blautia sp. BCRC 81119 (assembly GCF_003184505.1). Classification (NCBI taxonomy): domain Bacteria; kingdom Bacillati; phylum Bacillota; class Clostridia; order Lachnospirales; family Lachnospiraceae; genus Blautia; species Blautia sp. BCRC 81119. The sequence continues at coordinate 50,700 of NZ_QJHD01000033.1, forward strand.
CAGAAGATGTGAACTCAGGATTGGAATCCAGCTTCAGGCTGTACTCGATCACATGGCTGTTCTCATTGTTCCAGCCTGTTTTTCCACTGCGGATCACAAAACCGCCGTGTGGAATACCGCTGTGGTCACGATCCAGCTCTTCCTGGGAAATGAAATGTACCGTTGTATCATACTCGTCAAAGTAATTCGGCATGGTCTTGATCTCTTCCTCGATACGTGCAAGATCAGCACCCTCCTCAGCAACTACGAAGCACTCTCTTGTATGTTTCTGACGTGTGGTAAGCTCCGGATTTTCTCCGTTTCTTACTGCCTCAAGTGCAGCTTCTACCGGAATGGTGTACTGCTTTGCATCCTTTACGCCTTTGATGCGGCGGACTGCATCAGAATGTCCCTGGCTGACACCCTTGCCCCAGAATGTGTAGTCGTTTCCATTTGTAAGGATCGCATTTGCATACATACGGTTCAGAGAAAACATTCCGGGATCCCAGCCTACGGAAATGATTCCTACATGTCCACTCTCTGTTGCTGCCTTGTCAACATTTGCAAAATGCTCCGGGATTTTCTTATGTGTATCAAAGCTGTCCACAACATTGAAATATTTTACATACTCCGGTGTCTGAACAGGAAGATCTGTCGCACTTCCTCCACAGATGATCAGGACATCGATCTCATCTTTCAGCTTCTCTGCGTCTTTTACAGAATAAACCTTTGCGGTCTCTGTAAGGATCTTTACAGTCTCCGGATCACGTCTGGTAAATACTGCAACCAGCTCTGTATCCGGATTATGCTTGATGGCGCACTCCACGCCGCGTCCCAGGTTTCCGTAACCTAAAATACCAATTCTTATACTCATAATGATTTCCTCCTCTTTTTCTCTGCAGTATGTCATTTTCCGGACAGCACTGTGAATTTCTGTCAGAAAAATTCCTCTGCGATCTATATCGCAAAACGGATCTGCCTGATCCGCCTTACAATCATATGGACATGCTGCCTCAGGATATTCCGATTCTCAGTTCCGGGATATCGATGACCGCTTTGTTTCTGCATCAGCAGCAGAAAAAGCCGCCCGGCCAGCACATGAAACAGGCCATGGTCCTGCAGCAGGCATCACACATATCTCCTCCTGCGGTCGGCATTCCCCCAAAGGGATCCTGTCGCTGCTGATACCAGCCGCCACCGCCTTCCATTCTCTGGAGTAACATACGGTACTGCATATTATCCGGTTCCTGACGGACTGCCTCACGGATCTGATCCAGAGCTGTTACATTATTTCCCATTCCCATATTCGCCATAGCAGCCAGGTAATACCATTCTCCATTTTTCTGACCAAGAGAATCCAGTACATTCATAGCTTCCTTAAAATGACCGCTCTGCACATAATTGGCGGCCGCCCTTCTGCGCATACTTTCCTCATCCTGATAGGCACTGGAACCGGCATTTCCGTAATTTCCAAAACCACCGTAATTTCCGTAGCCGCCATAACCATTCTGGGAACTGCTTCCGTACTCACGCTCTTTCATGATCTGCTCGTAAGCCTGCTGCACTTCTTTGAATTTTTCTTCGGCCTGATCCTTATTCGGGTTATTGATATTGGCATCCGGGTGATACTTTCGGCTCAGCTTCCGGTATGCCTTTTTTATTTCATCATCAGATGCGTTTCTGGGAACTCCCAGCACGCTGTATGGATCTAACATTTTTTCTCTTTCTCCCGTTCTTCCCTGCGCTTCTGTCCGATTGCCGCAAAGTGGCACCAGACGCCGGAATATAAAATATTTCGAAGGATATCTCCGTATCGGATGATCGGCAGCTTTTCAAATTCTCTGCAGCATTCTGCAAGCATCATCATAAGAAGCCGACGTACCTCTTCCTCGAACCCTTCTATCTTATGTTTTTCAAGGAAAGGATTGTAATTTCCGTTTTCTGCATCTTTTTCCACATCATCATAAGCATCCAGGATATAGATAAATTTTCCGAGATAAAATCCCAGACGGCGCAGGGATGATTCCCAGACATCCTTACGGAAGGCCAGAATCTCTTCCATGATACGTCCGGAACACCCGGCTACACGGTCCACATCGGTTTCCCCCTGTTTTTCCAGGGAAGAAAGCTCCTCCAGTGCGCCTCGGATCCTTTGGATCTTCTCCGGATAATCAGACATATGCATATTTCCGCAATTCTTCAGAATCCTTGCATATGCATAGTGCAGTGGTTTGTGTTCATCCTGCCAGTCATCCATACATTTGTAATAGGTAAGGATCACATTCATATCCGCACAGTACTCAGTTACTGTATTTTTACGTACCGGCTGGGGCTTCAGCGGATGGACCACACACCTGGAAGTTCCCTTCTTCGTTGGCGGTTCATAAAGGGCACTTAAAAGAAGGACCACAAATGTCATATCATAAGTCAGTGAGATCTGTCCCGGTATCCCGTATCTCTCCCGAAGTTCTCTGCAAAGGCCACAGTAAAAAGAACGGTACACATCAAAATCCTTGAATTTTATTTCCGGTTTATTAACGGTCACATATCCGAACATGTCAGCTCCTTTTTACGAATTTTGTATGGCATTTCGGACATTCGATCTCGATCTTGCCCTTTCCCTTTGGAATACGTATCTTCTGTCCACAGCCCGGACAGCTGTAGATGTGATGAGTCTTTCTCTGCTTCATCAGATTCTTTTCTTTATTGAAGCGAAAACGGAACTTCGACGTCATCTGAAGGAATTTCTGATTTTCGGCATAACGCTGCTGGATATTTCTGGAAAAAATACGCATATATGCATATACGATCGCTGCGACCCCGAGAATGTCAAGAGTGCTGCCGGCAGTTCTGCTGAATATATTGGCAAACATTGCCAGAATGATCAGAACCAGTGCAGCTCCCATGGTAAACCTGGAAAGATCATCCACTCCATAACGTCCCTGCATAAATTTATTGAATTTGTCTCTCATATGATCTGCATCTCCTTTTCACTGCCATACGGCACTGCCAAAAAATTTCCGCAAAAAATCCGGAGGCAGTTCCTAACGGTCATTACACACCTGGAAAATGTAGAATTTCAGATAATAGGATTCGTCAGCTGACCAGAGGATCGGATGATCCGGTGCCTGTGTACGGTACTCTACCTGGCGCAGTCTCTTATGGACATTCTTCGCTGCCTGACCGATGGTCTGTGTAAACAGCTCATATGTCATAAAATGAGAGCAGGAACAGGTCGCCAGAAATCCGCCGTCCTTTACAAGACGCATTGCACGGAGATTGATCTCACGGTATCCCTTGATGGCATTTTTTACAGAGCTTCTGGATTTCGTAAATGCCGGAGGATCCAGTACCACAACATCAAATTTCTCTCCCTTCTCCTCAAGCTCGGGAAGAAGTTCAAAAACATCCTCACAGAGGAATTTCACTGTTCCGTCCAGGCCGTTCAGACTGGCGTTTCGTCTTGCCTGCAGAACTGCAGTTTCCGACGCATCCACACCAAGAACACTCTGTGCCCCTGCAATTCCCGCATTCAAGGCAAAAGAGCCGGTATGTGTAAAGCAGTCCAGCACCTTCGCCCCCTTGCAGAGCTTCTGGATAGCAAGACGGTTATATTTCTGATCCAGGAAAAATCCGGTCTTCTGCCCATCCCTGATATCTACTTCATATTTCACACCGTTCTCTTCAATCTGAACAAGTGTCGGAAATTCTTCTCCGATAAATCCCTTGGTAAGTTCCATTCCCTCCTGGCGGCGTACCTTTGCATCACTTCGCTCATAGACTCCGCGGATCCGGATTCCATCCTCAGCAAGGACTTCCTTCAGTGCATCTATGATTGTTTCTTTAAGACGGTCGATTCCCAGTGCAAGAGACTGTACAACAAGCACATCTGAAAACTTATCCACAACAAGACCCGGAAGAAAGTCTGCTTCTCCGAAGATCACACGGCAGCTTCCGGTATCTACTACCTTCTTACGATACTCCCATGCGTCGCGGACACGTTGCTTCAAAAATTCCGGACTGATCTCTGTACGCTCATCTCTGGTAAGCATACGGACTGTGATCTTGGAATTGGTGTTGATAAATCCTCTTCCCATGGGATATCCGTCAAAGTCCCGGACCAGAACGATATCTCCGTTCACAAAACTTCCCATGATGCTTGCGATCTCATTGTCATATACCCAGAGGCCTCCTGATTTCAGGAATCTGCCTTCGCCTTTTTTTAATGTTACTACTGCCAGGCTCATAAATTCTACCTTTTCCCTTTCTCGTTTCCCTGTCACGGTTTGCGATGTATGAGTCCACAAAACCGATTTACGGTCAATTTTATCACAGAAAAATCCATTTTTCCAGTGCTTACACAAATCCTTGTCGTAAATCACAAAATTTTCATGATATCTTTCCGGCACGACAAAAAATACCGCAGCAGAGGTTGTTTTCTCTGCTGCGGCGTATTCATCTCTTTTTCTGCTGATCTTTTATTCTGCTGCGGATTCCTCAGAAGCGTCCGTGTTCTCGCCGTAAAGACCTGCCAGATATTTCATGGTTTCTTTATAAAGTGTCTGCTTATCTTCCTGGGGAACATCTGCAAGAATAGCAGCTGTCACGTCTGTGGCATCTGTGTCCTCTTGGGAACTGTCAATGCCGAACAGCTTCTTCAGCTTCTGATCCATCATATTCAGCTCTGTACTCTGATATTTTTCTGTACCATCTGCCTCATAGGATTCTGTACCATCCTTCAGGATATCATAATAATCCTTCTCAACAGTTTCTGTCACACTCTTCGCTATCTGCTCATCCAGTGTTACCGTTGCCACTGCCTCTGTATCCTCCGTTGCAGCGAGAAGGGAATCTGCATCTCCCTCATACTCGCCTTTTACAAAGAGGACAAATTTGTCATAATTGTTCTTTGCTTCTTCACTGAGCACGGAAGTATCGTTTTCTGCACTATCTGCCTGGTCTGAGCCCTCTGTACTTTCTGAAGATTCTGTATCTTCTGTTGCCTCCGGGATTCCGGTCTCATCGGATGCAGCCTCATCAGAAGCGCTTTCATCTGTGCTGTTCTCGTCAGAAGCACTTTCGTCTGTACTGCTCTCGTCAGATGCACTATCCTCTGTGCTGTTCTCGTCAGATGCACTTTCGTCTGTGCTGCTTTCGTCCGAGTTTTCCTCATTGCCATAGGTTCCGTCGTCGGTAGCATCCGGAATTCCGGTCTCATTGCTTGTATCCTGAGAATCTGCTCCTGTTTCTTTCTCAAGACCCGGGTCTTCTGTGGAGCTCTGGATCACATCGTCCCCAAGAATGCTGTCATTTACATTGTTGACGATATCATCTGAAGAATCTTCATCCACATCTACGGTGTCATCACTGCTCTCTCCATCCAGTGTATCATCAGAGGAAGAGGCCTGGCCTGTGGTATTGGCATCTACCTGCTCCAGTGTTTCCTTCACATCATCATAATTGTAATCCTGCTGTGCGATCTGTCCCAGAAGAGACACGATCCTGTCAATATCGTCCTGGCTTATGGAAATATTGTTCTGCTCAGCCACATTGATGACAATATTCTGGATCTCATCTGCATTCTGTACTCCGTTCTGGATCACATCCATCTTAGACTGATTTACAACTGTTGTCGCCTCATTTTTACCAACCTTATCTGCAAGTTCACCGGTGGTTACGATCTCCTGGTTGGCAAGCTTCGTCTTGGTCTCATCCAGCTTCTCTCCACTGGCCTTCTCATATGCCATCTGAATACCGGTAAGTGCACCTGTTCCGGATACTTCCATCGGGCAGGCAGCAACTACTTCACAATTCTTCACACCGGATGTGGAAAGTGTGGTTGCGATCATATTACCTGTCACCCAGTTCAGATTTGCTGTGCGGACCTTGATCCCGCCGGACTGTGTAGGCTTCACATAAGCACAGCTCAAAGTTCTGGAACCGATCTGGGACTGTGGCGCGATATTATCCAGGTGTTTATGCTCATCCTCATTTGTAATGGTCATCACCTGCACCTGATCGGAACTTACATTAAAATATTTCATCATTGTCTGCTTCTGAGCATCCGTAAGATCTGCTCCAAGTGTTACTACCTTCGATGCATCTGCAAATACGGGATTTACACTTCCTGCCACAAGGCATGCACTGCAGAGCAGAGCTGCGATCATGTTTCTTTTTTTCATTGATCTTCCCTCCATATATTTTTTCGGATTGATTGTATCTGCTTAACTTTTGCGGTGTAAAGCGGACATTCATCTCCATTACTTACATCTCCACGAATGTGAGCGCTTCACGATCTGTCATTCTTGTTGTATTATAACACAGCTGCAGAAATATTTGTAATTTATATTATATACTATAAATGAGCAAATTTGAAAAATTGCACAAAACTACACTGCGAATTTCATAAATGAATCAAAATCATTGCTTTCCTTTGCGCATTGAAAAAGATAACGATACTTTTCCAGCTGA
>NZ_QJHD01000034.1:0-53161 GCF_003184505.1 Blautia sp. BCRC 81119
ATACTCTGTGAGCAGCTCCTTCAGCCGGACGTCCACACCATTAATTAATACTTTTCGTCTATACTTTGGACACCATACTACATGGTATTTACAGGAATAGACGACATTGTTGTTTGATTCATATGTTATGTTTATATTTATATTATACTATGGCTCATTAGTTAATACAATTACTATTTTGTCCATCTTCAATTACTTGCATAAATTCGATGGACGCGTCTTATATCCCCATAGCTGACGCAAGGGGTTTTACGATGCATTGGATAAAAACCCCATAAAACGGATTTTCAGAACCTTCACAGTAACAAAAAATGGAAAACGCTTCAGAACCCGAAGCTCCAAGAATGTCCATACAGACAAAAGATCTTATAAGATATACCAACCATACCATACACCAGAAAAAAAATCACGCAAAACCCATCCAAAAATTCCACCACAATTCGACACACTCCCAGCCGACAACGAAGCACCTCGACACACTCCCAGCCGACAGCGAAGCACCTCGGCCCACCCCCTTCCCATCAAACCACAAGGAAACTCAGCCTTTCCTCCACGCCGTCCAGCGCAGCGCTGACGGCTCATCCAACTCCCGCCCAACCACCCTAACCCTACCGCCTTGAACCTCACAGCCCGAGCCGGGGATGCTGTCTGGTCTGCCTCTGCAGGAGGGGAGCTGATTCTTGGCTGGCGGAAATCTGCGTTGTTTTTCAAAAGTCCGCTGTCTGAGCGGCTGCAAGACGCGAGTTCGGACTTTTGGAAAACGCTTTTAGCAGATTCCCGGCAGCCTAGAAGCCAGCCCCCGACGAAGCCGCAGACCAGACAGCATCCCCGGCTCGGGCGTACGTTCACCCCCACCACCCTCTTCCCACCAAAATAAAAATCTGCTATAATACAACCACACAACAAAAATCAAAAATAACAAAGCGAACAATCACCAATCAATCGCATTCAAAATCCAAAGAAAGACAAGGTAAAACATAAATGAAATTTCCACCCAACATCAAAATCCCCGACTCCCTCAAAGGAGTCTTCAAAAAAAGCTCCACCCCGGATCCCCTCAGAGAACCCCGGCGCAACCCCAAGGACAACATCCCCCTGAACTTCCGCGAACGCAGCAATGCCCGCGTAAGTCTTATGGCATCCGTCATCGTCCTTGCGATCCTGGTCCTCTTCTTCAATCAGCTGGACTACCGCCTCATCCGCAAACCAGCTATAGACGCCCAGAAAAAAGCCGCGGCAGTCAAAGCCAAGGCCGATCAGGAAGCAGCCGACACCACTGCCGAAACTACCACTGCCTCCGTCATCGCAGTAGGCGACAACCTCTATCACCAGAGTCTCATCGACGCAGGCGCATCCTCTGACGGCAACTGGAACTACGACAAGATCTACACCCACATCCAGGACGCCATCAAGGACGCAGACATCAAAATGATTGATCAGGAAACCGTCTTCACAACCGACCATGACAGCGTAAGCTCCTACCCATCCTTTGCAACACCCACAGAAGTAGGAGACGCCATTATAAAAGCAGGATTCAATGTAGTAGAATCCGCCAACAACCACATCGATGACTTCGGAGAAGGCTTCCTCACAGACACACTGAACTTCTGGAAAACCAAATATCCGGATGTCACACTTCTGGGGATCCATGACTCCCAGGAAGATGCCGACACCGTCAAGATCCGTGAAGTAAACGGTATCAAGATCGCATTTCTGGATTACACCTACGGCACAAACGTAGGCGGCATTGAAGGAAAAGACTACATGATCGACATGATCCGCAAAGACAAGATCACAGCCATGATCCAGAAAGCAAAACAGCAGGCCGACTGCATCATCTTTGTAGCACACTGGGGTACCGAAGACGAAACCATGCCAAACGAATACGAAAAACAGTGGGCAGCCTACCTTATGGAGCAGGGCGTAAATGTCATCATCGGCGGACATCCACATGTACTCCAGCCATATGGCCGCCTTACTGATGACAAAGGCAATGAAACTGTAGTCTTCTACTCTCTGGGAAATTTCGTATCCACCCAGCAGAAGCTGGAAGAACTTCTCGGCGGAATGGCAAAATTCACCATTCAGAAAACCGTACAGGACGGCAAGACCTCAATTGAGATCCTGACCCCTACAGTGGAACCTCTGGTCATGCATTACAACAGCGATGCCGGTGAATTCGGACCATATATGCTTTCCGATTACACAGAAGAACTTGCATCTCAGAACGGTGTACAGTCATACATTGGTTCCGGTGTATTCACTCTTGACAACCTGAAAAAAAAGTTCAACGAGATCATGTCCATGAATGTCACTCCATCCACAGGGACCAACCTCCTGGATGTGACTATTGACACAGACCTGAACATGATCGATGCATCCGGAAATGTCGTAGAAGATACCGACTCCATCACAGCAGAAAAATATTACGCAGATAAAGGCATTGACATCACTTCCGAAGACTTTAACTCTGCTGATAATAACTCAGGCAGCACAGACGACTCCTCGGATGACGGTTCCTACGACGACAGTTACTCTGACGACGGTTCCTACGATGACGGTTCCTACGATGATGGTTCCTACGACGACGGTTCCTACGATGATGGTTCCTACGATGATGGTTCCTACGATGATAGCGAAGAATAGCGATAACTTTTCGTAACCAGTTTATACCCAGATCCATAAAATACCGGAGATCCGGCACCTCTGAAGCCAACACTTCAAAGGTACACAGATCTCCGGTATTTTTATTTTATCTCTTATATTTTCTTTCAAAGATTTCGCTATACAGAATATCAGTATGTAAATATACCAACTCCATAAGCTTCCAACGGATATGCAAAAGAAAACTCCCGGTTGTCACAATTTTTCTTTTCGGCTTTAAATACCTTGCCCTTTGGAAGAAGCCCCTGCTCATCCATGATCAGCTTGTACTGTTTTTTCTTCGGAACGCCTACACGGTAATCCGGACGTGCTACCGGTGTAAAGTTGCATACTATCAGGATATTATTACGTCTTGTAGGAGATTTTCTCACAAAGCTGAAGATACTTCTGTCGCCATCGTTGGCATTGATCCACTCAAATGCAGATGGATCATTATCTGCACCGTAAAGTGCCGGATATTTGCGGTAGATATGCAGAAGATCACTGACATACTGCTGCAACTTCTGATGATTTTCCTCGCCAAGAAGATACCAGTCAAGCTCTCTGGCCTCACTCCACTCACGCAGCTGTCCGAAATCCTGTCCCATAAACAGAAGCTTCTTACCCGGATGCCCGAACATAAAAGTATATCCGGCCTTCAGGTTCTTGAATTTATCATCCAGCTCTCCTGGCATCTTCTCCAGCATAGAACACTTCAGATGTACTACCTCATCATGAGACAGAACCAGAACATATTTCTCACTGTATGCATAAGTCATAGAAAATGTCATCTTATTATGATTAAATTTACGGAAATATGGATCTAGCTTCATGTATTCCAGGAAGTCGTTCATCCAGCCCATATTCCACTTCAGAGAGAATCCAAGCCCGTCGTCTTCTGCCTTACCTGTTACCATCGGCCATGCGGTAGATTCCTCTGCGATCATGACAGTTCCATGATTTCTTCCGAGAACAACGGTATTCAGATGCTTAAAAAATTCAATAGCCTCCAGATTCTTGTTTCCGCCGTATTTATTGGCGATCCACTCACCGTCTTTCTTACCGTAATCCAGGTAGAGCATGGATGCAACCGCATCTACACGAAGACCATCAACGTGGCATTCCTCTACCCAGTAAAGAGCGTTTGCGATCAGGAAATTCTTCACCTCCGGACGTCCGTAATTGTAGATCTTGGTTCCCCAATCCGGATGCTCACCCTGTCTCGGATCTGCATGCTCATATACAGCAGTTCCGTCAAAGTTAACCAGTCCGTGTGCATCCTTCGGAAAATGTGCCGGTACCCAGTCAAGAATGATACCGATTTTCTGACGGTGAAGATAATCCACCAGATATTTGAAATCCTGCGGTGTTCCGTAGCGGGAAGTCGGTGCGTAATAGCCGGTTACCTGATAGCCCCAGGAACCGTCAAAAGGATGCTCTGCGATACCCATAAGCTCCACATGGGTGTATCCCATTTTTTTGACATACTGTGCAAGCTTCGGCGCCAGTTCTCTGTAGGAATAGAAACCATCCTCATCCTCTGCTGTCTGCGGATGCTTCATCCAGGAACCCGGATGCACCTCATAGATAGACATGGCACCTGTGTCCGGATCAAAGTTCTCGCGATTTTTCATCCAGGTATCATCTTTCCATTTATAGTTGGTGATATCTGTAATACGAGAAGCTGTTCCGGGACGCATTTCAGCGGCATTGGCATATGGATCTGCCTTGTAAAGCTCCTCACCATGTGCACCTGTAATGTAAAATTTATACAGCTGTCCGATCTTCGCTCCCGGTACAAATGTCTCATAAACGCCAATGGGTCCAACTTTTTTCATGGGATTCTTCTCCGTATCCCATTCGTTGAATTCACCTATAACAGAAACCGCCTGTGCATTAGGTGCCCACACTGCAAAATAAACCCCCTTTTTTCGGTTCTGCGTATCTGGATGTGCTCCCAGCTTCCTGTAAATATCATAATTCGTGCCCTGACCAAACAGATACTGGTCAAGCTCCGTAAATTGTAATTTCTTTCCCATTTTCAGGTACCTCCCTTTATAGTTCTGCCACCGTCCATTCCCCAATTTTAAGTGGAATTTTTTATTCTATAATTATACCAATCCCCATATTTTCAGTCAAGGAAAAACCCTCTCCGGCTAATATGTGTCTATTATCCGACAGTGTCAGATAAAGTCAAAAAAGAGACCTGAATGACGCACATTTTGTCATTCAGGTCTCTCCTGTCATTTTTTAATATTCTTCGCTTCCATCGTCATAAGATTCGTCGTAGGAACCATCATCATAGCTTCCATCATCGGAAGATCCATCCGAATAATCACTTTCGTCAGAACCATCGGAATAGTCCCCTTCATCGGAAGATCCGTCACTGACATCCGATCCGTCAGAAGAATCGCTTCCATCGGAGCCATCCTCAGAGGAATCCTCTGAATCGCTGGAATTTCCTGCATATCCTGCAACACGACCAGCCTGAAGAGAGCTGTCCCAGAAGTCAGAATAGGAAGCACTCTGTAACGTAACATCCTTCGCTTCTGCAAGCTCGCTGACTGTTACAAGCTTATATCCCTGGTCGATCAGTGCCGGGATCAGCTTCTCTGTGGCACACTTCACAGATGGTTCATGAATATCATGCATCAGGATGATAGAACCGTCTCCCAGTGAGGAATCATTCATGATCTGGTTATAATCTGCATCCGCATCCATCAGCTTCCAGTCCAGAGAATCCGTAGACCACATGAAGAAAGGCTTGCCAACTGCACTCATCTGCTCATCTGTGATCGCGCCATACGGTGCACGACATACTGTTGATGCCTGCCCACAGGCTTTTACCAGTGCATCATCCGTCTTCTGGAACTCCTGCATAACAGAATCCAGATCCATATTCGGCAGCGTCTGTTCCGGATGATCCCAAGTATGGTTACCGATCTCGCAGCCAAGCTTTACCATTCGCTGTATGGTAGATTCACGGCCCTCCACATTCTGTCCCAGCATAAAGAACGTAACATGGATATTATATTTCTCAACAGTATCAAGAAGTGTCTCTGTATACTCTCCAGGACCATCATCAAAAGTCAGAGCGATCATCGGGCGCTTCTTGGAAGGATCATAAGAGCCATCCTCATTAAAATAATAGTCCTTCACACCTTTCTCCACCCATCCGGTCTGCATGTATCCCTTTTTATCAAAGCTATATGTTGTTCCGTCAATATCCGCAAAACCATTTACATAATATGTACCATCCGGATTCTGATACCACTTTCCTGTAGAATCCTCATGCCATCCCGGAGTCATAACAGAAAGCCTTTCGCCTGCTGCACTGCCCTTTACCGGCATCACCGTTGCATCCGTACCGGAATCCGCGCTGTCTGTATCCGAAGCAGCCGTATCCGTCGATGCCGTACCGTCCTTCGTACTGCTGTCTGTGGAAGCTCCGGCGGTATTTGCCTGAACATTTACTGTCTCCGCATCCTTATTGCTTCCGCCGCCTGCATGGTTGACGATGGGAAGAATTACCCCTCGAACAACAAAAACCAGCAGAAGAATCGCCGCAACTACACAGGTTATCCGCTTCATCATCCGCCGCCGTCTTAACTGTTGCTGTTTTCTGCGCATCCTCTCACGCAAAACTCTTTTGTCCATTTTTTACATCCCCGTTTATATACTCATATCTTTCTTTGATATTTAATGTCTGTCTTTAATCATACCGCATTTAACGCTTAAATACAATGGAAATTCCCGAAAGAATCTCTTAATTTGTTACTGTTCACTCCGTTCTCAGTAACACACTTCGCGATGCACATGTAAAAAAAATGGCACCCGGAACACATTCCGGGCACCACACTTTTTTAGCTGCTGATACTGTCAGATCACTCCTGACCCGCTGCATCCGATGTGCTGCTGTCTGCATCCTGATCCGCCTCGCCGTCTTCCGGCACCATATCTGTAGCCTCTGCCGCTTCCAGCTCTTCATCCACGGTACCTTCCGCACTGCTTCCGTCCGAGGAAGGATCATCTCCGTTTACTCCCTGGGTATCACCGGCAGAAACCTTCTCCTCAACCGTTGCATTGTCCAGGATAAAATCTTCCACTCTGAGAAGTCCGATGGATTCATCCACGGCTGCCTGTCCGTATTTATCTACCAGCGCAGCCAGATCCTTCACACTGTATGCTTTGATCAGTTCATCCTGGATACTGAGAGATTTTTTATCTTCAAGTGTCATATTCTCCTTATCCATGATCCCCTGTACGATCAGGTTCTGCTTTACTTTAAACTCCGCATACTGACCGCTCTGCTCCTCAAAATCATCCATGGAGATTCCCTGAGCTTTTACAAAATCCTCCAGCGTCATATCACCCTGTTTTGCATAATTCTCATACAGACTGCGAAACTCTGTCTTGGCTGTATCCAGATCCTCCTGTGGATATTCCTTCACTTCAGATGCTGAAAGCACTGTGTTCCATGCAGTTTCACGCAATGTGTTCTGTGCACTTGTCTTCGCTTCATCCTCCAGTGTAGTACGGATTTCCTTCTTGTAATCATCCACACTCTTGCAGTCTGTATTCTTGGCTACCCAGGTATCGGTAAGCTCAGGTGCACGCTTAAAGCTCTGCAGAGTGACCTTAAATACCACTTCCTGTCCGGCCAGCTCTTCCGAAGAGTATTCCTTCGGGAAAGTCAGATCGAGATCCTTGGTCTCACCTTTTTTCATTCCGATGATCCCGTCCTCAAATCCGTCGATAAACGTTCCGGAGCCTATGGTCAGCTCATAATTATTTGCAGTACCGCCGTCAAAAGCCACTCCGTCCTTGGTTCCCACATAATTAATGGTAACCACATCTCCGTTCTGAACACTGCCTTCCGTTACTTCCTCAGCCTTGTTCTGAAGCTCTTCCTTGATCCTTCCGTCAACCATATCATCGGTTACGGCTTCTACTGTGTTATCAAGAGTCAGCCCCTTATATTCTCCGATGGTCACATATTTGCTCACATCATCCACGGAAACAAGCCTTGTGTCTCCGGAGGCTGCCTCTTCGCTGTCTTTATTGGAATCCGTTTCTTCTGACTCTTTGGAATCTGCAGATCCGGAATCTTCTTTATCTGTTGTATCCTGCGCTTCTGTTGCAGGTTTTTTGTCATCTTTCTGGTCTGTTGATGTGCCACATGCAGTGATCGCCAGTGCCGCACACAGTGCAAGAACCATGAGATATGCTTTTTTCTTCATAACCTACTCCCTTCATCAAGTACTGTCGGTTCGATTATAATCTTTTTTTATACAGATTTGTAAAGTGTGTTTGCTGTCTTACATTTCCGGTACCGGTGTCGGTCTGGAAGAATCCCACACCTCCGATACATCAAACAGGTCACTGAGCATATCCGGATTGTAATACATTCTGTATCCATCCAGATTCCGTCTTCCCTGACGGAAATATTCACTTGTGATCTGCACAAAATACTGACTGGAATCTACATTGCAGAAATAGCGGTAGCCACGGCTTTTGTAATACTCATACTTCTCATTATCCGAGGTGTATCCTTCCCAATCGCCGATATCCGCACCAAAGGCAAAAATGATCATATCGGTTTTTCCGAGGATGGGTGCCACATATTTTTCCCATTTTTTATTATCGGTCTTCAACTCCGCTGCTGTGGAGCTTGTAGCGTTTCTGTGACCCCAGGTATGACTTGCAAATTCCCACCCGTCCTTTTTCATGGCCTTCGCCACTTTTTTGGCTGCTTTTACTTCTTTATCATAGTCAAAATCCGGATTGGCCTTGAGAAAAGCCTTCTGGTCATCCTGAAGATTCTTCTTGGTCTTATATGCCCCATCTGTACGGTAGCCCAGAACACCATTATAACCGGTCATTGCCAGAATACCCTTTCTTCCATGATAGGAAAAATCCGGATGTTCTTTGATAAAGGAATCCAGGATCGGCACCACATCGTAATCTCCGGTCACAACTGTACCGTCTGCCTTCTTATACTCGCATTTGATATCTCCGTTGTCGTCGATCACCAGCTTTGTGGCAAATCCGTCTCCGTCCATATAATGATAGTAGCTGACGTCATCCTCTGAAAGAACAAAAGGAATCTTGCCTTCCGGCAGCATGATCTTTCCCCTGCTCATGGTTCCGTCATCATTGATCACAGCCATATCATGAGGACTCACCAGTACGTAACCCTTATCATACATGATCTGGAGCATTTTTTTGAACTCGCTGACTGTGGTCATCATCTGATTATATCCGGCCTCATCGGAATCTCCGTCAAAGGCCAGTGAGGTATTCACGATCAGGGAATGAAAAAATACATGGGTGATATTCTCAAGTGGATATTCCACACAGGCATCTCTTTTTTTCATGTAGGCTGCTGCTGCTTCCTGCATCTTGTCACTGGTGGCAAATTTCCAGTTGTTTTTCAACACGGAGATCGCGCCGGTGTAATCATACTGCTGTGCCAGTTTTTTGGCTTTTTTGAGAAGTGTTTTTTCGTCTGAGGAAGTACTGTCGGAGCTGTTCTCGGCAGCTTCCCTTTTCTGTGTTTCTTTTTCTGCCTTTTTTTCTTCCTTCGGTGTCTCGGTAGCTGCCGGCTGGTCCTCCGGGTCCGCTGCTACTTTGGCTTCTTCGGACTGTTCTTCTTCGGCTTCTGCAGCTTCTGCTTCCGCTTCATCAGACTGTGTATCCTCGTCATCCTGTGTCCCGGAGATCATATTGTCCACCTGAACAGTGACCGGATGGTTTCCGCCCACAAGAAGTGACGCCGCAAGCACTGTTGTCAGTACACCTGCAATTTTTTTCTTCATAATAATATATATGCCCCTTTCTAAAAGTCCCCTCGTATCTCCGGATATGACCGTTACATCGGCGGTACCGGTGTCGGTCTTGCCGGATCAAAAACATCTTTTACGTCAAAAAGATCGGATAACAGTTCCGGGTTATAATACATACGGTATCCATCCAGATTCCGTCTTCCCTGACGGAAGTACCGATCCCGGATCTGTACATAATACTGGCTGGAATCCACGTTGCAGTAATAATTATATCCCTGCCCCTTCAGATATTCGAATTTATCCCCGGAATACTCCTGGTCATTGGTAATGTCGGTTCCAAAAGCAAAAATGATAACATCCGTTCCCCCGATCAGCGGATCTACATTTTTCTTGAAACGTTCGGTATCTGCCTGAAGCTTCTCCAGTGTGACCTGTCCCACATTCTGATGTCCCCAGGTATGGCTCGCAAATTCCCAGCCTTCTGCCTTCATGGCATCGGCAACCTTTTTTGCGGCTGCCCGTTCTTTTTCCAGGCTGAAATCCGGATGTGCATCCAGCCACTGTACTTTATTTTCATCCAGATCTGCCGGACGGGTCTCATAGCTTTCGTCGGTCCGGTATCCCAGGATCCCGTTGTATCCGGTAAGTGCCAGGATTCCTTTTGCACCGCGGTATGAGAAATCCGGATGCTTTTCCACAAAACGGTCGATCAACGGAACCATGTCATAATCTCCCACGGAGACACTTCCGTCATCTTCCGCATATTCATTGCGGATCTTTCCTTTATCATCCACGATCAGCTTCGTGGCATAGCCGTCACCGTCCATGTAATGATAATAGCATACATCATCCTGTGAGAGGACAAACGGCGTTTTCCCAGGCGGAAGAAGGATCTCTCCCTCTGTGATATTCCCGTTGTCGTCTGCCTTTGCCATGTCCTTGATGCTTACCATCACATAGCCCTTGTCATACATGGTCTGCGTGATCTTGTTAAACTCATCAATGGTTGTCATGACCTGATTATAATCTGCTTCTTTGTAGTCTCCGTCAAACGCTTTGGATGGATCCTTGATCAGAATATGATAAAAGACATGTGTCACCTTTTCAAGGGGCCATGCCGTACAGGTTGCTTTTATGTCTTCGTATTTTTTTGCAGCTGCCTGCATCTTCTTATCAGAATCATAGGACGGAGCCTTTTTCAGAAGATCGATAGCTTTGTCATAGTTATATTGACTGGCCAGAAGCTCTGCCTCTGCGAGAGTATCTTTGGAAGCGGTCTCTGTATTTTTAGTACCTGCTTCTAAAGCTTTTTCTCCGGAAACGGTCTGTTCTTTCTGTTTGTCAGAAGAAACCGTCTTCTCTTTTGAAGCCTTCTCACTTCTGCCCTTCAGCGCACCGACCCCTACGGATGCCCCGACTGCGACGATCATTGCCGCTGTTATGATAGCCAAACGTTTTCTGCGTTCCTTCAGCTGGCGCTTTCTGCGGCGTTTCAATACCTCTTTCCGCCATTCTTCGTACTCAGGAGTCCCCATTTCCGGTCGGGTTCCCCCGGGCTTTTTCTCTTTCATATAATATTTCCTCCATCTCTGGTTTATCCATCACATATGTTAGCTCAAAGATAGTTATGTCCTGTATTCTCTGCAGCATACACAGATGAACTGCATCGTAATCATTATAACTGGTAACTGCTGAAATTTCCACCGTTCCACCTGTCTTTTTCACTTTTTTAATTGCCTTTTTGATGAAACAATGCTAAAATGTTGTTTGCGTAATGTAACCGATTGCGAAACAAATATATATACAGGGGGATTCTCAAATGAGTACAGTTACCATCGTTCTTCTGGTCATCCTCGTTATTCTGATCGCAGCAGTGATCGCACTCTATTTCTTCGGAAAAAAAGCTCAGAAAAAACAGGACGAACAGCAGGCTCAAATCCAGGCTAACAAGCAGACAGTTTCCATGCTGGTCATCGATAAAAAACGGATGCCGCTGAAAGATTCCGGACTTCCACAGATGGTCATCGACCAGACACCTAAGCTTATGCGCCGGTCCAAGCTTCCGATCGTAAAAGCCAAAGTCGGTCCGAAGATCAACATCCTTATTGCAGATGAAAAAGTTTTTGATCTGATCCCGGTCAAAAAAGAGATCAAAGCTGAAGTCAGCGGCCTTTACATCGTTGGCGTAAAAGGAATCCGTGGTTCTCTCGAAGCACCACAGAAGAAGAAAAAAGGTTTCCTCGCAAGATTCCGTAAATGATCAGAATCCAAAACAGCCGCCATGCTTTCAGGAATTCCCCTGATGCATGGCGGCTGTTCTTATGTAGTGTAATTATATATCTTTTATTTTCTGCAGGATCTATAAAACAAAATCCTTGCAGTCTCTTGGCTGTACCTGGATCGCCAGATAGCAGTCTGCCACATGTTCTTCATTCATATCCAGCGCATAATCTGCTTTGATCTGAAGGTTCTCTTCGCTTTCCGTCAGCTCCAGATTCGTAGCTGAGATTCCCATCTGAAGTGTTCCGTAAGGGGTAGTATAATAGGTCATGTTTTTTTTGCCCTGTTCAAATACCATGTGTACATTGACCAGTCCCTTCTTGCTGACTTCCAGACCCTTTCCGGATACTTTTATGTAATTGATGGTGGGTTCTGCTGTTTCATCCAGCAGTTCCTCATATCTGAGATAATGAGAACCATTGCGGAAATAGTACTGTCCCGGAACAATGATCTCTATAGGTTCCTGATCCCCCTGTGCATCCATCATCTGAAGCCCTCTTACATGGATCAAAACTTCTTTCTGCATTCTTTTCTCCTATCATTTATGTACAGATCTGTTTAATATTTTTCGATATCGATCTTCTGTGTTTTTTCTACGTTATACGGCAGGATGGAATTGGCAAAATCCTTAAACTTCTCTGCAAGATCACTTACATAAAAGCGATACGGGAATTCCTCCTGTGCTACCTCATTGCTGGCAAGATCCAGTCTGGAGAGTAACTTTTTAAGCTCCAGCGCCGTCTCATATGCAGGATTCACAAGGCAGACCTCCTCACCCATGATCTTGCGGATGGTAGATCTTAAAAGAGGATAGTGCGTACATCCGAGGATCAGTGTATCGATCTCCTGCTCCTGCAGCTCCTTCAGATATCTTCTGGCAACTTCCTCAGTGACCGGATCATGATACCAGCCCTCTTCTACCAGCGGAACAAACAGCGGGCACGCTTTTCCGATCACGGTGATCTCCGGATCCAGTTCCTTCAGATAAGAGGCATGGATACCGCTTCCTACCGTGCCCACCGTTCCGATAATGCCCACCCGTTTATTTCTGGTTTCCTGGGCAGCAACTTTGGCACCGGCCTCGATCACTCCAAGGATCGGGATATCCAGTTCATCCTTCACCGCATCCAGAGCAAATGCACTGGCTGTATTACAGGCCACCACAATGGCCTTCACCTTCTGTTCCTGCAGAAAATGAATGATCTGGCGGGAATAACGGATCACCGTTTCTCTGGATTTGCTTCCATAGGGAACTCTGGCTGTGTCTCCGAAATATACGATTTTTTCCGATGGGAGATTGCGCATGATCTCCCGGGCTACTGTCAGTCCTCCGATACCGGAATCAAACACACCCACCGGTGCGTTTCTGTCTATATTCATTGATCTTATCTCCTGAAATAATTAATCGAACGTGATTGGTCCGTTGAAATATTGTATCACCAATCCAGGGCTTGCGCAAGCCAGAAGGATATCTTCACCGGCTTATTTTCCCCGTTATCCTCTGCTTTTTCAAAGCAGAATTCCGGGTAGATCGTTCCCCACCAGGCATAAAACTGTGGCTGCCGATCACCGGCAGTTCTTCTCTCCCAGGTACTCCCTGCAAGGATCACTGCCGTGAGCAAAAGGAACCCTCCTGCTTTTTTTAATACATGCTTCTTCATTTTTATATGCTCCATGAGCAAGCCCTCCTGTCAAAAATCTTCTGATGATCTTATCCAGAGATATACTGTACGATTTATCGTACTGATCATCATCTGTATTATTAACAGTCCGGCTCCCATCTATTCATTACTGCCGTAATCCACTTCCAGAAGCTCACCTTCCACCCATATCTCCGGAAGCCAGGGCAGCGTTCCATCCTGACAGAACTGATGATATACCTCCCGCAGAGTCACACCCTTCTTCTGCTGCCCGGATGTGCGGTTCTCCTGGATTCCCTGAAGGTATTCCCCTATGGAGCTTTCCCGGGCTCCCTTCCAGTGAAAAACATCTCCCAGCATATCCGTCCGGAACACGTAGACATCCTCTCCGATATGCTCTTCCTGCTTCAGATATCCGATCAGTGCTTCCCGGGATCCCTCTTCCAGAATCTGTTCATCCAGGATCAGCACTTCAAGATGACCCAGATCCAGAAATTTTTCCTGAGACCGGTTGTAAACTGCCTCGATCTCCTGAAAGTCCCGGCCGGAAAGAGTCAGCACAGAAATCGGATCTTCGTCCGGTTTTTCCTGTCCGGTAGCTGTACTCATATCCGGCATTGCATATTTCAGCACAAAGCCATTCTCTGAAACACCGGCCCCCAGTGCCAGCGGATAAGCTCTTTTTTCCGGTTCTACTGCCGCACAGCCTGATCCCGTCAAAGTGATGACCAGGACAAGTCCTGCCACAGTTACTTTTTTCTTCCGTCTTCCCCGGTTTTCCGTACTGAGAAAAAGCTGTATCACAATCAGAAACGGCACAAAGATGTACCCCAGATACCAGCCATAATACTCCCGGATCCCCATCCCGTTTCTCTCATACAGGGAAAGCAGCCAGCCTGCTGCCGGGATCCAGTACCGACCGGTCCCGAATCCGGTTTTTTCCGCGATCTGATTTCCGTAATGAAACAAACTTCCCAGAGAAAACAAAAGTCCGAATACCAGAAACCCCATCCATATCACATCAAATCTCGCCAGTACGTTTCCCGGAAGATCTGCACCCTCCAGAAGAGGCAGTACCGGACAGATCTCGTTTTTAAGGCGTGCACCACCAAAGACTGCCGGAAGAAGGAGCTGCATTCCAAAAATGATCCCGCAAACTGTAAGAAAAGCCAGGATCACAGGTTTTCTGGCACTTCCCTGTTTTTTTGCATACTCCAGCCCGAAGGGAAGAAGTCCTGCTCCTGAAAAAGCACACAAAAGTGTATACAGATCACGGAGCCATCGCTCTCCTGTAAATCCTGTTTCCGGATCTTTCATCACTTCCATAAAGTACTCTGTTTTTCCTTGCCCTGCACATAAAAGCATCAGAAGAAGGATCCCTGCCAGAAAAATCCTTCCGGACACCTCAGCGATCCGCCCTCTTCTCTGCATTCCGCGATGCGTTCCCAGACTACAGGCTGCAACTGCAAGAAGAGACAGCCATTTTCCGGAAATCCCGCTGATCAGACTTTCCGGGATCACCTCCCCCAGAAGGCCCGAAAGAAATGCCGAACTTGCGATCACATATACCAAAAAGAACAGGCCAATAAATCGTACAGTAAAACTTCCTGGCCTTTTGGAAAGCTCCCCATATGCAGGTGTCAGACGTATCAGCCAGATTACATAAAAAGAGAGCACTACGGCCGCAGCAGCTGTCCCTGCCATGGCACTGATGCCCAACATCGCTCCATTCTTAAACAGGCACAGCAGAAACGGCGCCGGAAACACCAGTATGATCTGCCGAAAAAGCTGTCTGTGGGAAATCCTGTTATTCTCCGCAAATCTCATAACCTTTATCCTTTCCGGCTCCATGGCCTTGTCCGAAGCCTGCGTTTCTGGGCATTTCTGGCATACAGCGGCCGGAATTTCCGCTTCCGGAAGGGCTGTCGCAAAATCCTTCCACCGGTTTCCGCCTCACTGTTCTTCTCTACAAAAGGTACCAGATATGGGACACCGAAGCTTAAAAGGCCTGCCAGATGCGCCATGGTGAGATACAGTCCCAACACGATTCCGAATATACCTAGAAATCCTCCCAGAAACAGAAAAACGTACTTCAGAAGCCGGAATGCAGAAGCAAATTCCTCATTAGGTATAGCCAGTGATCCCAGTGCTGTCAGTGCCACGATGATCACTACCACCGGGCTGACAAGATTGGCCTCCACCGCAGCCTGTCCGATGATCAGTCCTCCTACGATCCCAATGGCATTTCCAAGAGCTCCCGGGATCCGCACACCAGCCTCCCGTATCAACTCAAAAGACAGTTCCAGGAACACCAGCTCCACTACACTGGAAAATGGGACGCCCTCTCTTGCCTGTGCAAAGGAAAGGATCAGATTCGCCGGAAGGATCTGTGTATGAAACCGGATCACAGCCAGATAAAGTCCGGGGAGCAGCGTTGCCACAGCCATGGCCAGATACCGGAGCACCCGCAGGAAGGATGCCATCTCAAAACGGTTGTACCAGTCTTCACTACTTTCCATAAAACTGTTGAATGCTCCGGGAACCACCAGTGCCACCGGCGAATTGTCGCAGAGCAGAACTGCTTTTCCATTCAGCAGCTCCTGGGCAGCCCGGTCCGGCCGCTCCGTTGTCTGAAACTGAGGAAAGGGAGAATACCATGCTTCTTCTGTCAGCTGTTCCAGCATCCCGCTGTCCAGGATCCCGTCCACTGCAAAAGATTCCAGGCGCTCTTTCACAGCAGTCAGAAGCTCCTCATGGACCAGATCCTCCACATAAAGAAGCTGTACCACCGTATTGGAGCGTACACCGATGCTGCTCTGCTCCACCTTCAGCCTGGTATCCCGGATCCGCTTTCTCACAAGGGCCGCATTGGTTTTTACACTGTCACAGAAGCCCTCCTTGGAGCCTCTGAGGACCTTTTCCGTTTTCACCTCTGATACAGCCAGCCCCGGATATCCTTTACTGGAAATTTTCATTGCTTTGTCGTATCCATCCAGAAAGAAAACTGCATTTCCCGAAAGAATGGCACCAAATACCTCCTCCATGGAAGACAGCTCCTTCACATCTGCAATTCCAAGACTGTTTCGGCGGATAAATTCCCGGATCTTTTCCTCCGGGATCTCCCAGAAATGATTGATCATTTTTCCGATAGCAGAATCATCCAGCATCATGTTTGAAACCGCAACCTCAATATAGACCATCAGACAGTCCGCCTTATGTCCCTCACCAAGGCGCATGGGCCTGATCAGGATATCATCGCAGTTTTCACACCGTTTCCGGATATATGATTCATTTTCATGAAGAGATATCGATATCTTCCTTGTTTCCATAAAGCCACCATCCTTTACAGCAAGTTCCCCCACTGCTTATTGCTTTTCGCAATTGAAACAGGGGACTTACTTGATTCGGTTAAAAAAAGAGATGCCCCAATGACATCTCTCTTAATATTCCCGCATATCCGGTTCTTATTCTTTTTTCTCGGCCTCTTTTGCCTCATTCTCCGCGCGGATAGTACGGATGATCGCTTTTCGTTGATTCTCCAGATGATGGAAAGAAATATCCTGCGCCTTTTGCACATCTCCTTCACGGATGGCTTTTACCAGTTCTTCATGCTCACTGACCAGAAGATTTCTTGTCTGCTCCTCCTTCAGATACTCTACACGATAACGGTACATCTGCTCACGGAGATTATTCAGGACCTGATTCAGACGCTTATTATCAGAAGCCTGATATATGATCTCGTGGAAAGCCACATCGGTTTCCGCCAGACGGACCAGATTTCCCTCTGCTTTTGTTTTTTCAAATTCCTTGGCTGCCACCCAGAGCCTTCCCAGCTCATCCTCTGTGATCAGCTTGCACGCTTTTTCTATGGCAACATTTTCGAGGGCGATACGCACCTCCAGAACATCGTTCAGATCCTTCTCTGTGATGCTGGCTACCTGTGCACCTCTACGTGGGATCATCACTACAAGACCTTCCTGCTCCAGCTTGCGCATAGCCTCACGCACCGGTGTTCTGCTCACGCCAAGACGCTCTGCAAGGGCAATCTCCAGAAGTCTTTCGCCCGGCTTCAGCTCTCCCTTCAGGATTGCCTGCCGCAAGGTGTTAAAAACAACATCCCGAAGCGGCAGATATTCATTCATATCCACAGAAAAATCACTTGTCATTTGTAACTCCTCCATCTCTATTGTAAATATCCGTGGCAAATACAGTCTTTGCAAGCCCGCTCTTTCTGAGGCTTCTGGCTGCCGCGGCCATCTTATCCCTGTTATTAAAGATTCCAAACACAGTAGGACCGCTTCCACTCATCACGGCTTTCAGCGCACCTTTTTCTTCCATAAGGTTCTTGATATTGCCGATCACAGGATACTGTCGGATGATCCCCGGTTCAAATACATTCTCCATTCTGGATGCCATGGCATACAGATCATTATTTCTGATAGCTCCAATGAGTCCATCGATGTCCGGATGTTTTCCGATCCCTTCCAGATTCAGATTCTCATAGGCTGTTTTTGTAGAAACATTGATCCCCGGTTTTCCTATCAGAACATAACATTTCGGAACTTCCGGAAGTCTGGTCAGCTTCTCTCCGATTCCCTCCGCAAGAGCTGTTCCCCGCATGATACAATACGGAACATCTGCTCCGACCTTTACTGCACGTTCCATCAGCTGTTCTTCGGTAAGCCCTAAATGGAACATCCGGTTCACACCCACAAATGCGGCCGCTGCATCGGAGCTGCCTCCTGCCATGCCTGCTGCCACCGGGATAAATTTACGAAGCTTGATGGAAAGTCCCTCTTCAACATCGAACTCCTCCATCAGCATCTGTGCTGCCTTATATACAAGATTTCTCTGGTCTGTAGGAATAAACGGAAGATTGGTCGTCAGTACGATCCCCGGCCGTCTGGTCTTTCTGATATCCAGGATATCATACATACGGATGGTCTGCATGATCATGCGTACCTCATGATAACCGTCCTCTCTCTTTCCCAGAACATCAAGTCCGAGATTGATCTTTGCCATTGCTTTTAAACGCATAAGCCCCTCCATTTGTACTTTGTATACAGTATTTATACATGTATTTTATATGATTTTTACATTCTTTTCAACAGCAAAATATTCCACTTTTTATTTGATCTGACCTTCCACTTTTTTCACAACAAGAAGCGGAGTTCCCGGAGAGGGTTCCTGATTTTCCTTGAGAGCATTGATCGTCCGGATCTCCTGGATAGATGTGTGATATTTCCTTGCGATATCCCACAATTCATCTCCCGGTTTTACCATATAAACCAGGATTCCCGGCATAGCCTGGAGTTTTTTCATATCCAGTGGTTTTTCCTCTACTTTCTCAATGATAAATACCGGTTCTCTGGCAACTGCCAGAAGCTCCAGTCCTACAGTTGCCCGAATCTCGAT
The DNA here is from genome assembly GCF_003184505.1 of Blautia sp. BCRC 81119. Lineage (NCBI taxonomy): Bacteria > Bacillati > Bacillota > Clostridia > Lachnospirales > Lachnospiraceae > Blautia > Blautia sp. BCRC 81119. The sequence continues at coordinate 18,764 of NZ_QJHD01000034.1, forward strand.
CTCATTTCCATCTGCCATGGCTGCGGAAAGCTGCTCCAGCTTTGCTTTTAACTGATAACAGCTGTCCTGTCGGATCCCTCTTGCTTCCACCATATGGGAAAACGGTATCATTGCCTCCATGGAATAAAACGGCATATCATCATTTCCAATAATGTACAGGATCTTCAGCATGACCACGCCATCTGCCTGCACACCGTTCTCTACGATCCTGGTCTTATCGATCTTCACTTTTCCCTGACTGTGACACAGCTGGAGGACTTTTCCCTGAGTCTCCTTTACCTGGATCCTGTCACTGATCCTGCATCTGGAAAAATTACGTACCAGAAGCCGTTCCAGTACCTCATTCTTTCCTTCCGGAACACATTCACGGATCGGTGTATACACATCGGTAATGAGATCATATTCCTCTTCCCTGAAAAATTTCATATCCAGCTCCAGCACAACATCCGAAACAAGGATCCGTTCTTCCCCATCGACATCCGGTTTGGCCTCCAGACTCTGATGCATCACCGAAGCTTCGATCAGCGGGATCAGTTCCTCCGTGCAGTCCGGACATTCCACTTCTCCGGAAAAAGGCAACGAATATTCCAGCCACTGCACCGGGGCTTCTGTATCTTCTGCTCCGTACAGCACAAAAACGGACAGCTCTCCCCTTGCCTTTACCACATTTTCCTCCGGCTTCAGATCCAGTCCCCGTACATCCATAGTATACCAGATCAGGCTGGCGATATCCGGACGATTGGAGGCAATGGTATACTCATCCTTGATCCGGAGTGTATCTTTTTTATGTACGGTAAGTCCCAGAAAACGGACTGTTTTTTTTCTGACTGATACCTCTTCTGCATCCAGCGCCACCGGAAGGCGGATCTGTTCCGTTTCATCCACAGTCGCACAAAAAGTTACCAAAGCTTTGATATTGAGCTTTCTGGAATGGATCAGGCGGATCGTAAGATCTTCAATTTCCCACTTCAGACACATTTTATCCCCGTTTATGATATTCTTCAGGTTCAAGGTTTCCTCAAATGGAAGTTTTGCAGTAAGACTGCTGACGATCCCTCTTTCTTCCCCCACATAAAGAATATCTACCTGCAGATTTCCCGTAAGAATACCTTTCCCGTCAGTAAGACGAACATCATCCATAATGATCCTGCCCTTATTCTGGATCAGTCTTCCTGCATCCGGTTTTGCATCCGGTACATTAAAATCCTCATCAAAAGTGATCTGACTTTTTGCCCTGCTTTTTTCCTTTAATATCTGCATGCTTTCTTTTTTTAATTCCACAGTCTATTCCCCTTTCTCCGACTCTTTTTTCACCGGACTGCTGCTTTCCCGGAACGTTACCGGCTTTTCCTGTTTCCGGGTTTTTATCACAATGCAGGGATAGGACGGAACTCCTGCCTCCTTAAGATCCTCCGGTCCAAGAAGTTTTGTAACAAAAAATATCCCATTCGAGGATTCTCCAAGCTCCTCTACCTGGATGCTGTATCCGCCACTCATCTGCCGCCCGTACCCTTTGGCCAGGTAAAGATCCTCTCCGGTTTCATAACTCAGCTGAAATTCCTTTTCCTTTTTTTCTTCCATAAGCCTGGAAAGCTCCTCCGGGATATCCCGGCGTTCCACAACGGTGTAATCTACCGGTTTTCGTTCTTCTTCCTCCACCTGGACAAATCGACACCCGGAAAGCAGCAGTGCCAGCACGGCAGCTGTCAGCACGATCCGCAGAAATACTGCTTTTTTCATAATATAAGCCACCTGCATGATTCGTTACTGTTCACTCCGTTCTCAGTAACACGCTTTGCGGAAGATCACCAGTAAACAGTAACCATTATTCAGTATTTATTCTATGTGAGCAGGGAAAGATTTATTGCAACTATCGGATTTTCTTCGTATAATATAAAAATACCATCTTACTGCGGAACTCTCCGCAAGTATCTATAACAGAAAGGACAAAAGACATGATTCGATTCATACTTGTCTGTATCGTGGTGATCGCCTATCTGGTGCTGACCATTCCGGTTCTCCTTGTAGAATGGATCATCGGGAAATTTTCTCCCATGACTAAGGATATCAGCTCTCTGCGCATGGTACAGGCCATATTCAAATTCATCCTGTGGATCACAGGCGCCAAAGTCACCGTCATCGGCGAAGAAAACGTTCCAAAGGATCAGGCTGTTCTCTATGTAGCAAACCACCGAAGCTATTTCGACATCCTGCTCACCTACAGCCGCTGTCCGATCCGCACCGGCTATGTTGCCAAGAAGGAAATGGAGCATTATCCGCTGCTCTCCAACTGGATGCGCAATCTCTACTGTCTCTTTCTCGACAGAGAGGATATCAAGCAGGGTCTGAAAACGATCCTTCAGGCTGCAGACTATGTGAAATCCGGCATTTCCGTATGTATCTTCCCGGAAGGAACCCGAAATAAAAATGCTGATGAAACAGAAATGCTGCCTTTCCATGACGGCAGCTTCAAGATCGCGACCAGAGCCAAAAGCCCGATCATTCCTATTGCGATCAGCAACTCTGCCAATATCTGGGAGGCCAATTTCCCGAAGATGACACCTACACACGTAGTGATCGAATATGGCAAGCCTATCATTCCTTCAGAGCTTGACCGGGATACTCAGCGCCGCTTAGGTTCCTATACACAGGATATCATCAAAGAAATGCTGATCAAAAACAAAGAACTGGTGTGAACATCAAAAAAACCATATCTATGTCTGTTTTTCGACATAAGATATGGTTTTTTTATTACTGTGTACCTGCTCCCAGGATTTTTTCCGCATTTTCGATCCGTTCTTTTGTTGGCGGATCAATTCCCTTCAGCGGATAATCAATATGCAGATTTTCCCATTTAAAGGTTCCGAGTGTGTGATATGGAAGAACCTCCACTCTCTCAACTGTCTTCAGTGTTGCGATAAAGTCAGCCAGCCGGTGGAGATAGTCATCCCGGTCATTGCGTTCCGGAACCAGTACGTGACGGATCCACATGGATACGCCCATATCGGAAAGCTTCCGGGCCATGGCAAGGATATTTTTATTGGTACATCCTGTGAGGATCTTATGCTGTTCCTCATCAATGTGCTTGATATCCAGCATGACAAGATCTGTGTACTTCATCAGCTCTTCCCATTTTTCATACCACGGACCCTCTTCTGTGTAAGGGTTGCCGCTGGTATCAAGTGTTGTGTGGATCCCAAGTTTTTTTGCTTTTCTGAACAGCTCAGTAAGGAAATCGATCTGTAACAGTGGCTCGCCTCCACTCACAGTAATACCGCCCTTACTTCCCCAGTAAGAGCGGTATCGACAGGCTTTTTCAAGCAGCTCATCTGCTGTGTACTCCGTCCCTGTTTTCATTTGCCAGGTGTCCGGATTGTGGCAGAACTGACAGCGCATGGCGCAGCCGCTCAAAAAGATCACATACCGGACTCCTGGTCCGTCAACAGAGCCGAAGCTCTCCAGTGAGTGGACGTAGCCAGTGATTTTTTTCTGGTCGTCCATATTTTTTATTACATCCTTTCGTGGCAGGTTCTTGCGATAACGTCAAGCTGCTGCTCTCTTGTAAGGTCGATGAACTTAACAGCGTATCCGGAAACACGGATCGTGAAGTTTGCATACTCCTCTTTTTCCGGATGCTCCATAGCATCGATAAGTTTCTCTTTACCGAATACGTTTACATTGAGGTGATGTGCACCACGATCAAAGTATCCGTCAAGTACATTTACAAGATTCTCTGTACGCTCTTCCTCAGAATGGCCAAGTGCATCCGGGTTGATCGTCTGAGTATTGGAGATTCCGTCAAGGGCATCCTCATAGTCAAGCTTTGCAACAGAGTTCAGGGAAGCAAGAAGTCCGTTCTGCTCTGCGCCGTAAGACGGGTTTGCTCCCGGTGCCAGAGGCTCGCCGGCTTTTCTTCCGTCCGGAAGAGATCCTGTAGCTTTACCATAAACAACGTTGGATGTGATGGTAAGGATGGATGTGGTTGGCTTGGAATCACGATAGGTATGGATGTGTTTCAGTTTCTCAAGGAATGTGGAAAGCAGAGTTGTTGCGATCTCGTCTGCTCTGTCATCATCGTTACCATAACGTGGGAAGTCACCCTCAACCTGGAAGTCTGTTGTGATTCCGTCCTCGTCACGGATTGCTTTTACTTTTGCATATTTGATAGCGGAAAGGGAATCTACTACGTGTGAGAATCCGGCGATACCTGTTGCGAAGGAACGGTCAACCTTTGTATCGATAAGTGCCATCTCAGCTGCCTCATAGTAGTATTTATCATGCATGTAGTGGATCATGTTCAGTGTTCCAACATACAGATGTGCAAGCCAGTCCATCATCTGATCATATTTTGCGATTACTTCGTCATAGTCAAGGTACTCGGAAGTGATCGCCTGGTACTGAGGTCCTACCTGCTGTTTTGTCTTCTCATCAACACCACCGTTGATCGCGTAAAGAAGACATTTTGCAAGGTTAGCACGAGCACCGAAGAACTGCATCTCTTTACCGGTCTCTGTAGCAGATACACAGCAGCAGATGCTGTAGTCATCGCCCCATACCGGACGCATAACATCATCGTTCTCATACTGGATGGAACTTGTTGTAACAGAGATGTCTGCTGCATATTTCTTGAAGTTCTCAGGCAGTCTTGAAGAGTAGAGAACTGTAAGGTTCGGCTCCGGAGCCGGTCCCATATCCTCAAGTGTATGAAGGAAACGATAGTCGTTCTTTGTTACCATGGAACGTCCGTCCTGTCCCATACCTGCTACTTCCAGAGTTGCCCATACCGGGTCACCGGAGAAGAGCTGGTTGTAAGACGGGATACGAGCGAATTTAACCATACGGAATTTCATTACGATATGGTCAACAAGCTCCTGTGCCTCTTTCTCTGTAAGAGTTCCGTTCTCAAGGTCTCTCTCAATATAGATATCAAGGAATGTGGAGATACGTCCAACACTCATTGCAGCTCCGTTCTGAGTTTTGATCGCTGCAAGATATCCAAAGTACAGCCACTGGAATGCTTCCTTTGCATTCTTAGCCGGCTGGGAAATATCAAAGCCATAGATCTGAGCCATTTCTTTCATCTTCTTCAGAGCACGGATCTGATCTGCGATCTCCTCACGAAGCTGGAAGTCATAACGTCTCATACCCTGACGGTCGCATGCTGCGAAGTCTTTCTCTTTACCTGCGATCAGATGATCAATTCCGTAAAGAGCAACTCGTCTGTAATCACCTACGATACGTCCACGTCCGTAAGTATCCGGAAGTCCTGTAAGGATCTTGTTGTGACGTGCTCTCTTCATCTCCGGTGTGTAGATATCGAATACACCCTGGTTGTGTGTTTTGAACTCATAGTTGTTGAAAACATCTTTGATCTTGTCGCTTACATGGTATCCGTAAGTCTCACATGCCTGCTCTGCCATTTTGATTCCGCCGTATGGCATGAAAGCACGTTTCAGAGGTTTGTCTGTCTGAAGACCTACAACCTGCTCAAGATCTTTCAGCTCCTCATCGATATATCCAGGACCATATGCTGTGATTCCTGTTACTACCTCTGTCTCCATATCAAGAACGCCGCCTTTTGCACGCTCTTCTTTCTGAAGCTCCTGAAGCTTGCCCCAGAGTTTATCTGTTGCCTCTGTTGGTGCTTCCAGGAAGGAAGCATCTCCATCATATGGTGTATAGTTCATACTGATGAAATTACGAACATCGATCTTCTCTTTCCAACGATCACCCTTAAAACCATTCCACTGTTCAAAATCAACTTTTGCCAATTTGTTACACATCCTTTCCTGTTGTCTCAATATTTCGTTCACTGTCCGCGCAGTTAGTAATATATAACATTTCTCATGACGACCATAAGATAACAGATTCCGAATTTAAAGTCAACAGCTTGGAAGTATGTTCTTTATAATATACATGTAATTGTATTATTGATAAAAATAATGAGAAAATTGTACCAGATATTGTACAATGTCGGGCGTCTGACGGAGGGCTTTTCCTTTCCAGGGGGGACACTTTGGCAGTGGGGTTTCCCTTTCTGGGGGACACTTTGGCGTGGGCAAGTTTGCGAGGGGGAAAGGCGCTCGGAGTTACGAAGCCCGCTTTTCCCCCTCGCGCTCCCCCTTTCCGGGCACGTCGCTGTTCTGCGCTGTGGTATGGGGTAGTGTATTGGCAAATGCCTGTATGCTGCTGTATTGGTGGCATCAGGCTGAGCCGATTTTTTTTCGCCGGACGGAAGGCGGTCTGCGCAGCAGACCTGTTCCTGGTGGTTGTTGTATTGCTGGCGCTGATCTGCTCCTGCCTGTTGTTCTATTGCTGGAGCTAATCTGCTCCTGCCTGTTGTATTGCTGGTGCTGACCTGCTCCTGCCTGTCGCTGTATTGCCGGCGCTCACTTGCTCCCGTCTGTTGTCGCATCACTGGCATAGACCTACTTCTGCCTGTTGCTATATTGCCGGTGCTCACTTGCTCCCGTCTGTTGTCGCATCACTGGCATAGACCTACTTCTGCCTGTTGCTGTATTGCCGGCGCTCACTTGCTCCCGTCTATTGTCGCATCACTGGCATAAACCCGCTCCCATTAACAACAGGGAACAGGCCCGCTGCGCGGGCCGCTTTCCCGTCCGACGAAATAAAAATCGGCTCAGCCTGACACTGCCAATACAGCAGCATACAGGACTAAGCCGATAAATTAACACACTCCAAGGCGTAGCACAGCGGCGTGCCCGGAGGGGTGGGGTGTGGGGAGGGGAAACGGGCTTCGCAACTCCGAGTGCCTCCCCTCCCCACGAATTTCCCCGCTTTTTCAAAGCAGAACTTTTCCACGAAAAACCCTACAACACTTTGGAAAGAAACTCCTTCGTCCTTTCCTCTCGAGGATCCCCAAACAGTTCTTTCGGATTTCTATCCTCAAGAATCACCCCATCATCCATAAAGAGCACTCTGTCGCTGACCTCCCTTGCAAATCCCATCTCATGGGTAACCACCAGCATGGTCATGCCTTCTTTTGCAAGCTCCTTCATAACCTCAAGAACCTCTCCGACCATCTCCGGATCAAGAGCTGATGTCGGCTCGTCGAACAGAAGCACCTGGGGATTCATTGCAAGGGCTCTGGCAATGGCAACCCTCTGCTTCTGTCCGCCTGAAAGCTTTCCTGGATAGACATCGGCTTTTTCTTCAAGTCCGACTCTTTTCAAAAGAGCCCTCGCCTTCTGATCAGCTTCCGCTACATTCCATTTGCCAAGGCGCACCGGCGCAAGGGTGATATTTTTCAATACTGTCATATTTGGAAACAGATTAAAATGCTGAAAAACCATTCCCACATTTTCCCTGAATTTATCTACATCCAGCTTCGGATCCAGAAGTTGCTGTCCGTTTACGGTGATCTCGCCTTCCTCCGGTTTTTCCAGAAGGTTCAGACAGCGCAGAAATGTAGATTTTCCGGAGCCGGACGGACCGATGATACAGATACACTCACCCTTGTTTACGTGAGTTGTGATTCCCTTTAATACGTGTACGTCCCCGAAGGACTTTTTCAGATTTTTAACATCAATCACTTTCTCTCAGTCTCCTTTCAAATCTCTTCAGCAGAAGGCTCAGGCACTTCACGATCAGATAGTACATGATACCTGCAACGATCAGCGGTATGAACATCTGATAAGTACGGGAAGAAACATAGCTTGCCGCTTTTGTCAGATCCATGATACCTACATAACCTAAAATAGATGTTTCTTTGATCAGCTGGATAAACTCATTACCCATTGCCGGAAGGATGGTTTTTACAGCCTGCGGAATGATAATGAAACGCATGGTATCTTTATACCCAAGACCCAGAGAACGACCAGCCTCGCTCTGGCCCTTGTCTACAGATAAAATACCTCCGCGGATAACCTCGGAAACATATGCACCGCTGTTGATACCGAAGCTGACCACTGCTGCCACATATCCCAGCCTGCTGTGGAACACTGCAAAATAGATGATCATCAGCTGAAGGACTGACGGTGTTCCACGGATCACATCAACATAAATATCCGCGATCGTGGAAAGAATGGTTCTTCTGCCTTTTTTCGCAGCTCCAAGCCGTACCAAAGCCACTACAAGACCGATCAGGATACCTACGATCACTGACAAAAGGGAAACGATCAGCGTAATCCCAAGACCGTTAATATAAAACTTCCAACGATTATCCTGAAGGAAAATAAAGCTTAAAAGTCCCAGAAAACCATCGGTTGCTGCTACATCTGTCACATCCTCGCTGTTTTCAAGTGTGTCCACAAAATACTTCTGATAAAGATCATCATATTCCCCGGATTTTTTTACTTTTGCAAGCCCGTCATTGATGATCTGGACAAGCTCTGTGTTTCCTTTTTCAATACAGAAAACCGTATCCTCTGCTGTACTTGGCACGGACTCATACTGCAGGTCTGAGTTCTGTTTGCAGTAGATCTCAGCCATGATATTGTCGATCAGAACTGCATCTGCTCCACCGTTTTTCAGCTCCATGACTGCACTGGAAGCGTTTTTAAATCTTTTTACTTTGGCATCCTTAACTTCACCGTAATCGGTAGTCTCGCCGGATGCGATCATATCACTCTGTGCACCCTCCAGAACTGCAACGGTTTTTCCGGACATCTCCTCAAAATCCTTGATCGGATTATCCTTACGGCTGATGATGCACTGTGTACCGGTGTAATAAACATCGGAAAAATCAACGCTTTTTTTACGGTCCTCCGTAGGTCCGATCCCGGCTGCGATCACCTGTACATCACCAGCCTCCATGGAACCCATCAGGGAATCAAAGGGCATATCCTTCCATACCAGCTTTACGTTTTCTTCCTTGGCGATCGCCTCCAGAAGATCGTAATCAAAACCTGTAATATTTCCATTATCATCTAGGTATTCAAATGGTGAATACTCTGCGTTCGTTCCTATGATGATGGTCTGCTGTTCTGCCGCTTTTACTGCCACTGCACTGCTGAAATATACCGGCAGAGCCATGATCATACACAGTACAAAACAGATAAGCGCTCTGCTTTTTCCATTGCGTCCCATTATTTTCCCCTCCTGCTATTCATATTTTTTTCCGTAGCCAAAAGCACCTTCCATGCCACAGATGCACGCTGCAAAAGCAGCTGCCTCTTCAAGACTTTCACAGATCGCGGTTTCCTCCGCCATGCCGTTTTTCCTTCTTCCGATATACCCGGTAAGGAAAGATGCGATCAGTGAATCCCCGGCGCCAAGAGTATCTTTTACTTCCGTAAGCGGCGCTGCCGGCTGTCGGTAAAAATTCCTTCCGTCATAAAGAATGCAGCCCCTGGCTCCTCTGGAGGCCATGGCAAGCTTCGGCCCCATGGAGATGATCTTTTTCAGATGCTCTTCTGCCTCCTGGTCGGTTCCGTCAAAGGAGCAAAATGCGTAAGTAACCTCCGGTGCTGTTTTTTCATAATATTCCTCTGTGGAATCATCAGAAAAGTCAAAAGAAACCGGAATTCCCGCCTCTTTGATCTTATGCAGCTCTTCCTCCGTAAAAGAGTAATTTCCGCTATGTACCACATCAAAGCCTTTCATATATTCCAGATCAAAACGATCAAGGATATACGGTGTTTTTCCACGGATACCACCATCATTAAAATCCAGGAACTCACGGTCTCCGTCTTTTAATGTGATCCTGGAATAACCGTTCTCGCCATGCAGCTGTCTGCACTTTACGGTTTCCACGCCGATTTTTTCCAGTGTATCCATGATCAGTTCTGCTCTGTCGTCATCTCCGAAATATCCCATATACGCTGTTTTTTCACATCCGGCCATCTTTCCGTAAACACTGACGTTTACGCAGTTTCCGCCTGGATACATGGTTTTCAGATGATCATAGATATCCACTACATTGTCTCCGAAGCCAAGAAGCTTTGTACTGTATTTACTCATATTTTCCCTTTCTCTGTGCACAGGCACAGCAGCACCTTTAGTACTCTACAACGCCCATATATCTTCTCATATCCAGCGGATGACGGCGTTTATCCTGGAGAGCGGTACGGTAAACGGTCGTCATGGTGTAGAACAGCATCGGAGTAAAATATTCCACACAGCTGTCATCAATTGCTTCCATACCAAGCTTATCTGCATCAATCACTTCGTATTTCTTTCCGTATTTTTCAAGGAAAGTCAGCACACGCGCATCCATCATACGGTTTCTGCCCCGGCTCATCATAAGGATATAAAGATGATCCTCATCCGTTACCTCAAACGGTCCATGAAAATATTCCGCACTGTTCAGATAACCGCAGTCCATCCACTGCATTTCCTGAAGTGAGCAGATCGCAAAGCCATATGCCTGAGAATAGGAAGCTCCCGATGCCATGATATAAAGGTTCGGTTCCTCTGAATATTTTTCTGCAAAAAGCCATGCTGCATTCTGCTGATCCTTCACTGCAGTTGCAATAACATCATCGATCTTTTCAAAGCCTTCCACGATCTTATCGTAAAGCTTATATCCCGGCTCCTGTACCTTCATCAGCTCATTAAGAATACGAAGTACGATTCCCTGAGGCTTCTCTGCTTCTTTTACCCCCGGTGCCCAGTCGTATACAACGGAGATCCATTTATCGGTATCACATGGGGAACCTGGCGCATGTGTCATTGTAACAACAGCCGCACCTGCATCCATTCCTGTTTTTGCTGCCTCCAAACACTCCTTTGTCTTGCCGCTGTGAGAGCAGATGATCAGAAGACTGTCTTTTCCCAGCTTCTTCGGCGGTGTCAGTGCAAACTCTCTTGCAGGGATCCACTGTGCATCCATCACTGCGGATTCCGCACGGACAAAATAATATCCCGGATACAGATCCACAAGAGATCCTCCGCATGCAAGAAAATACACATTTTTGATTGTTCCATGCTCTTTGTTGATCTTATTTACGATTTTTACTACGTCCATTTTCATCCTCCGGTTTTCGTGGAAATTCGTCTGAGAATCCTCTGAATCCATTGAAAATACAGGTTTTTTCGGATTTTCAGATGAATTTCTCCTTCTTGTACTTTTGCATTTTACCTTTTTGAAGAATATAACATATTATAACGTTATAGTAAAGAGTATATTCATGATTTATGATTAATTATTCATCCAATGTCCCTTCTGACGCACTGCAGAGGTTTGTCCCTTACTGGACAAATACATCCGCACTATAGTAAAATATCTTTTATGAACAACCTCAGAAAGGATATTTTCATGTTAAATAAAAATTCGATCCAGCCGCTTTACAAGCAGCTTATGGATATCATCACCCAGCAGATCAAAAACGGTACTTATAAGCCCGGAGAAAAAATCCCTCCTGAGCCGGAGCTTGCCGATCTTTACCATGTCAGCCGGATCACTGTCCGACGTACCGTGGAGGAGCTTTGCACACAGGGCTATCTTATCAAGCATCAGGGAAAAGGAACCTTTGTAAAATCCCCCATGATCTTCCGGAAATTTGAATCCCAGAAAAATATGAGCTTTTCCGAATCCTGCCGTCAGAATGACCGGATTCCGGAATCTCACGTACTGTCCTTCTGCAAAAAACCTGCGAACAGCGTAACCTCTGATTTTCTGCAGCTTACTTCGGATGAGGAAGTTTTTTTCCTGGAACGTCTTCTTCTGGCTGACAGTATTCCGGTTATTGATGTTCACACCTGGCTCCCCACACGGCTTTTCCCGGATTTTGATCCGAACGCTGTAGAAAACGGTTCTTTTTTTGAATATATCAAAAACACCTACCGCTGTACGATCGCAGAATCCAGCCGCAGCACCATTTCTGTTACTGCAGCCTCCCCGGATATGGCAAAAACTTTGCGTCTGTCTTCCGGCGATCCCGTGCTGATCCTGGATTCCTATATGGAAGCTCCTGATGGAAATCCGCTTTACATCAGCCGTGAATACATTGCAGGTTCCCGCTATACGATTTCATTTTGAAGAATCAAAAAACGGCACAGAAGCGTTATGCTGCCAATACAGCAGCATACACCTCTGTGCCAGTGTTTATTTATCCAAAAATATTACTGTTCACTCCGTTCTCTGCAACACGCTTCGCGATACACAAAATTTGTCCTTTATCTTTTCAAGACTCCGATCCATCACTGCCTGTCATCTGTGCCTCAATGGCCTTTCCAAGGCGGTTATAGATCGTCACCGCATCCTCCACATGGAGTGGGCTTCCGGTATTTCCCGATGCGCCTGCCGTTACCAGTATGTATTCCCTGTCGTAAATCTCTGCAAAGCTTGCAAGACACAGACCCGCCTCGCTGGTATATCCTGTCTTGCCGCCCAGGATCTTGCCGCCGGTAACGGAAGGGTCAGAAAGATTTTTGAACATGGTACTGTAATATGTGATCCCGCTGGGATGGATATTCGTCACTCCTGTGGAATGCCGCGGACTCTCAATGATCTCTCTGAACGTATCGTTCCGAAGCGCATACCTGAGCAGCACCGCAATATCTCTCACTGTACTGTAATGATCCGGATCATGAAGCCCTGTCGTATCACAGAAATGTGTATCATTCATTCCAATCCTCTGTGCCTTCTTATTCATCAGCTCCACAAATCCATCCCTGGAACCGCCTACGGTATCCGCCAGTGCGATACAACACTCCGCACCGGATGGCAGCATGGCACCATAAAGAAGGTCGATGGCCCGCACGGTCTCACCGGGCTGAAAGCCTGCCTGGGTGGCATCCTGCTCATAAAGCCCCTGGAACATTTCCTGGGTCAGAGTGATCTCCTGATCCAGATCATCCAGGTTCTCAATAGCCACGATCACCGTCATGATCTTCGTCATGGAAGCCGGATAGATCTTCTCATCGCCCTTCATATTTCCGATGATCTTTCCGCCTTTTACCTGCATCAGCACTGCGTAGGGACTGTTGATACCGCTCATCTCAAGCTTACGGACAACCGGTCTCTGCAGAGACTCCATCCAGTCACCTACCCCTTTATTCCAGCCGATGATCACTACAAGTGTCAGGATCACGATAGCCTCTACCACCAGGCAGAGTATCATTTTTATTTTGTTTACCTGTTTTTTTATTTTCTTCGCTTTACGCTTTTTTGATCTCAATTTATACTCCCTGTTCCGACAAATTCATCTGTAAGTTTTACTTACAGAAACGTTTTCCCCATCTTTTTTATATTAACATGATTATTATTTTCTTCTGTAAAATCTATATGAAAAAGCTCTGATGAGCTTTCGGTCTGTTACAACTCTGTTTGTGCCTTATTGTAGGATTTTTGCCCCCAAAAATCAAGGTGTATAAATGTATAAAAAAATACCCCATACAAAGTTTCCTCTGTACAGGGTATTTAAAATTTATTACTGAGCTAATTTAATCGGGTTAAGCTTAACACCAGGTCCCATTGTCGGAGCGATTGTAACGCTCTTCAGATACTGACCTTTCAGTGTGCTAGGTCTAGCCTTTGTGATAGCTCCCATAAGCGTCTGGAAGTTGTCGCTTAACTGCTCCTCGGTAAAGGAAGCCTTTCCGATCGGAACATGGATGATGTTGGATTTGTCAAGACGATACTCGATCTTACCTGCTTTAATGTCGTTAACAGCTTTTGTTACGTCCATTGTTACAGTACCAGCTTTCGGGTTTGGCATTAAACCTTTCGGTCCAAGTACACGACCAAGACGACCTACAACGCCCATCATATCCGGTGTTGCAACTACAACGTCAAAGTCAAGCCATCCCTCGTTCTGGATCTTCGGAATGAGGTCCTCAGCTCCTACGAAGTCTGCTCCTGCTGCCTTTGCCTCTTCTGCCTTAGCATCTTTAGCAAATACAAGTACACGAACTTTTTTACCTGTTCCGTGTGGCAGAACAACTGCTCCACGGATCTGCTGATCTGCGTGACGTCCATCGCAGCCTGTACGGATGTGAACTTCGATGGTCTCGTCGAACTTAGCTACAGCTGCTTTTTTAACAAGGCTGATAGCCTCTGGTGCATCATATAATGTTGCGCGGTCTACTGCTTTCGCAGCTTCCACATATTTCTTTCCTCGTTTCATTTCTATAACCTCCTGTGGTATTTGCGGGGAAAAGCCCTCCCACTTGAAAATTTCACTTTTTCTACGGGAACCCCGAACTTAAGCTTCGGTATTTATTAGTCTACGACTTCGATTCCCATACTTCTTGCTGTACCGGCGATCATGCTCATAGCAGCCTCGATGGATGCTGCGTTGAGGTCTTTCATCTTCAGCTCAGCGATCTCCTGAACCTGTGCCTTAGTAACTTTAGCTACTTTGGTCTTGTTCGGTGTACCGGAACCAGATTTGATGTTTGCAGCTTTCTTAAGAAGAACTGCTGCCGGCGGAGTCTTGGTTATGAAGCTGAAACTTCTGTCAGCGTAAACAGTGATGACAACCGGGATGATAAGATCTCCCTGATCAGCTGTTCTTGCGTTGAACTCCTTAGTAAACTGTACGATGTTTACACCATGCTGTCCAAGAGCCGGACCTACAGGTGGTGCTGGAGTTGCTTTACCAGCCGGAATCTGTAATTTGATATATCCTGTTACTTTCTTTGCCATTTTCGGCACCTCCTATGTGGTATTGGCGGGGGTGTGTCCCTCCCACTTGCTGTTACCTTGTTTTTGAATTACTCAGCTTTTTTGATTTCTGTGAAACTTATTTCTACCGGTGTTTCACGACCGAAAAGCTCAACATTGATCGTTACCGTCTGTTTCTGCATGTTGATACCTGTGATCACACCTGCGGTATCTTTCCATGCACCACCGGTAACGACTACCATGTCGCCCTCTGCGAAGTCCACTTCGATATCCGGTTTCTGGATACCAAGCGGCATCATTTCCTCTTCTGTAAGAGGCACAGGCTTTGATCCCGGTCCTACGAATCCTGTAACACCGCGGGTATTACGGACAACGTACCAGGTATCGTCATTCATCACCATATTGAGAAGCACATAGCCTGGAAACATCTTTTTCTGAACCTGTCTTGAGGTTCCGTTCTTCATCTCCACTACATCCTGCAGCGGAACACGTACCTCCAGGATCTGGTCTTCCAGGTGTCTGTTCTCGATCGTCTTTTCAATGTTGGCTTTTACCTTGTTCTCATACCCGGAATAGGTATGGACAACGTACCATTTTGCTGCTTCTGACATATAATCACCTTGTCCTTACTTCATTAAGAAATTAATGCATTCCAGAATTCCGGAATCCATTACACTGATAACCACTGCCAGGATGATCGTGATGATCACGACCACAACAGTCTGCTTTGCCAGTGTGGGACGGTCTGTCCAGACAATCTTCTCAAATTCTGACTGAAGTCCCTGAAACCAACTTTTCTTCTGCGGCTTATCCTCAGATTTCTGTTTTTCCATAGCATAACCTCACAAATCTCTGTGATTACTTTGTTTCCTTGTGCAGAGTGTGTGTATGACAGAACTTACAATATTTCTTGGTCTCCATTCTCTCAGGATGGTTCTTTTTCTCCTTCGTCATATTGTAGTTACGCTGCTTGCACTCGGTGCATGCTAATGTAATCTTAACGCGCACAACTTCCACCTCCAGTGTTTTCATTTGCATGGTCTTCTATGCCGCCCGGAACGTATATCCGTCGTCATTTTCGGGCATAAAAAAAAGACCTAACTTCCATGTCGCTCGTCAATTTTATCACAGAGCAGGTGTGCAAGTCAAGCCTTTTTCGCTTAAATATAAAGAATTTCATAGATTCCGTACGGACGTCTCAAGTGCGCAAACCCGATTCTGCTTCGCTGCATTTCGTTTTCGGGACGTCGCCCCTGTACAGGAAGACAGAAGAAGACCCTTATGTGCAGGCACAACATGTCTTCTTCTGTCTTCCTGCGCACTTTCAACTGATAGGCAAGCGGTTAAAAGTAGTCATAACCACCGTGAATATCCACCACACTGCCGTTCATATATCCGTTAGACAGTACTGCATAAGCCATATCCGCCACTTCCTCCACAGTTCCAAACCTGTGGAGTGCGATCTTCCGGTTGATACGGTCATAGCTCTCCTGGGTGCGGGCGCTGTGCCACGGAGTTTCGATGAAGCCAGGTGCAATAGCGTTGACTGTGATGCCCTTTGGCTCAAATTCCTTTACCAGGGATCTTGTCAGGAAATGGATGGCTGCCTTGGTGACTCCATATACAAGGGAGGAAGAATACGCCTGCTGTCCTGCATAGGAACCGGTAAAGAGCACACTGCCGCCCTCTACCATCATGGATCTCAGCTCTTTGACCATAAATACAGGTACGGAAAGATTGGTGTTTACGATCCGTGTCCACTCCTCAAAGCTGTAGTCTTCATATTTTGCGTAGGTACTGATGCCGGCATTGCTTACAAGCCAGTCAATATGGTCTGTCTGCTTTTTCAGCTTCTCCACAAAAACCATCATCTCTTCATAAGAAGACATATCTGCCTTTATCAAAGTCACCTGAGATCTTTTTTCCTCAGGAAGGCTCTCCTGAAACGACAGTGCCTTCTTCTCATCATGTCCATATGTTACGAAGATCCTGTCAGTTTTTGCCGACTCTGCCAGGATCTTTTCGGCGATTCCTCTTCCGATTCCGGAGGTACCGCCTGTGATCACAGTTATTTTTCCCATTTTACAGCTCCATCAGTTCATCAAATATCGGTTTCGGTATATAAGGCTGCTGATTGTGGATCGGCTCACCCAGACAGGTCTTCGGGTATGCGTAGGTTCCATGCTCCAGCATGATCTCCAGAAGCTCCGGCCCGTTCTGCTCCAGGAATCCACCGGCATATTTTTCTACGTCTTCTCCCTGGATGCGCTTTGCAGGAATTCCGTAGGCCTGCGCCACATCTGTAAAATCGCAGGATGAGAATCCGCTGCCATCGGAGGTATCCGCATATACACAGTCAAAATAATCTCTCTGAAGATGACGGATCATTCCCAGCGCCTCATTATTCATTACGATCATCTTCACCGGGATATTCTCGCGCTTCACCCACTGCAGCTCCTGGATATTCATCTGGAAGGCTCCGTCTCCACAGATACATGCCACCGGCTTGCCGGTAGCATAATAAGCTCCGATAGCCGCCGGAAGTGCATATCCCATAGCACCATGTCCGCCGGAAAAAAGTGTCTTCTGCCCCTGCTGATTGTGGAAGGACTGATAGCTCCATACCATATGCTGTCCCACATCCACAGCAACCGCTCCGGTATCGGAAAGCTGATCACTCAAGTATGCGATCATGCGGTTCGGATAACGCTGCGGTGTCTCATCGTCCACTTTCCAGAGTTCCTTACGGATCTTCTGGCAGACAGCAAGCCATTCCTCATAGGAACCGATCTGTGCCTGCTGCTCTGTCAGCTTACGCACCACAGTCTCTGCGCTGACGCAAAAGCATTTCTCACCTTCTCTTCCCGCATGGATCTCTCTTTGAAGATTATAAGGATCAATATCCACACGGATGATTTCGGCATTCTTCGCAAACTCATGAACCTTAGTACCAATCTGACGGGTACACAGGGAAATTCCAAAGCAGAGCAGAAGGTCGCTTTTTGCATTGGCGATCATATTTGCATACCGGTGTCCGTAGGCACCTCCGATGCACCCGAAGTTCAGAGGATCATCAAAGCTCAGTGCGGAACGTGCAAGTACACTTGTGATCACCGGAATGTGATGGGCACGCGCCAGATCTGTGAGCATTTTTTCTGCTTCTCCGGAAGCTCCGTGACCGATCATAAATACCGGCCGTTTTGCAGTCCTGATCTTATTCAGAATATATTCTGCCGCCTCTGCTCCATCAGAAGAATCCGCCTTTGCAACTGCATCCCTGTAAAAGGCTGCCCCGTTTTCCGGATCATTTTTTCCATATACAGCTGTCTCGATCTCTTCCTCGGAAAATTCCATATCATAAGCCGGATCTTCCACCTCGCCTCTCTGCACATTCATAGGAAGATCGATAAGAACCGGCCCCTTCCGTCCTGTATTGGCGATCTGCCATGCAAGATTCAGTTCACGAACGATATTTTTCGGATCACGGACCTGCACCGCGTACTTGGTTACCGGCTTTGCCATGGAAACCATATCGATCTCCTGAAAGCCCTGCTGACGAAGGCCTGTAATACCGGAATATTCATAGGTATTCAGCTGTCCGGTGATAAAAATCACCGGAAGAGAATCGAAATACGCATCTGCCACACCGGAAAGCAGATTGGCAGCTCCCGGACCACTGGTGGCATAGGCACAGCCGCAGGCATTCTTTGCCTGAGCATAACCACAGGCGGCAAAAGCAGCTCCCTGCTCATGATAGCTGGAATGACTTCTTGCATGGGGATTCTTTTCAATGGAATCTACCAGATGTGCGATCATGGTTCCCTGGTATCCAAAAAAATCATGGATCCCTTTTTTCTGCAAAAATTCCACAACATAATCTGTAAGCTTGACCTTAGACATATTTTTTTACCTTCTCCATATACGAGATCCTTCCTGTTTTTTCCAGATACTTAAGATACAGGTCAAAAACCTCCGGATCTGTTTCAAATGCTTCTTCATATTTCAGACAGCGATCATTCATCCTGGTATATCCTGCAAATGCTTTTTCCAGTTCCACATAATCTTCATTTTTGAAGAGATTCCGGATATAGCTGAGCTTTTTGCGATAAGCCAGTGCACAGGTATATTTTTCCCCGCAGAATTTTGCATAATCCCAGCACTGTGCAAGATATTCCCGGTAATTCATTCCAAACTGCCTGCGCTTTTCCCTTTTCTTCCTGACAAAAGCAAATTTCTTCAGTTCCTTTGACTGCTGCAGAAATTCCTCGCATGGAATCAGTGTGCTGCACACCACCAGCGAGCCGGGAACATAGTTTTCCATTGACTTATTTCGATAATTTTTGCCGTAGGCCCGGGTGAGATAGCTGTCTGTGTTTCCCGGGACCATAAAGGATTCTCCTCCAAGCATTGCCTCCCCGGGATTTTCAAAAATATGCGCAGGAAAATAAAGATTCTGGTCAAAATATCGGAGTACATAGGTTTTTGCGCCATCCTGCGGCTGCCGGAGCAGATCCCGGAATATGCTCTTTGCCAGCCAGCCTCGTCCGCAAAGGGAAAGGACTCGCACCATCCAGATACATCCCAGCTCACGCCGGTTCCGCCACTTGCCTTTTTTTCCGTAGATCCTCTTCCATCCCTCTTCGCGCATACGGTTCCAGAGATATTTTCCCTTTGGACCATATTCACACTGCAGCGGAAGGATATTGATCCCCAGTCCCGGATGTTTGTATTTTCCGTACTCGTCCAGCTTATAAAACAACGTATCTTTATCTGTATAACGCAGAAAAAATCCGGGGAAACGGCTGTTATTCTCCATAGATTCCAGAGTTCTGCGCAGCTCTGGTTCTTCATCAAAGATATTTTTAAACCGGGCCATATCACCGGTCTTCATATAAATATCATTGCTTGCCGGATTCATGGGAAAAGGGCGCTCCGTTACCGCACAGAGGGTAAGATACGGAGAAAGATAATATGTGATCTTATTTTTTCTGCATATGGTATCTATTTCTTTTAGAAGTTCCAGTACTTTCTGCTGTTCTCTGTTCAATACACTCTGCCTCGTTTCTGTTGATCTGTCATTACAGGATCCGCTTCAGAAGCTCCTGAAGCTCCTCCTGACTTTTATACTTATCCAGCCAGCTGTTCAGAAATTCTGTCACGTCTGCCTTCTTTGCGAAAAATCCGGTACGCCGGCTTCCATCGTAAAGATCCTCCAGGAAGATCCTGGAAAGCTCATTTTTTATATAGGGATGCGGCTCATGATCCAATGCCAGGAAATAATTTTCGAAGGCTTCCCGGGTACGCCCCTGTTTCTTCCGGATATCTCCCAGAAGCTTGTATACCTCTCCCTGCCATTCCTTATGGACCAGAAAGCTGCGGATCTCCTCTGCCAGATATTCCATCTCGCCCTCTTCCTCACTGCACAGGATCCTGGTACGGCCCTCTGCCAGTGCTTTGGGATAGCCGAATCTCTGCCATGCACAGGTAAGTGCCTCTTTGTACACCGGCTCCTCAAGAGTTCCCTCCCTTGGAGAATTACCGATGATCCCCAGTTCTTTGCAAAGCTCTCTCACCAGCTCTTCCAGCTCCCCTTTTGTACGGACGGAAGATACCTTCGCAAGATAAAGAGCGCCTCTGATCTCCTCATCCTCCGGCATCAGTCTGCTCCAGAACTCCATCAGAGAGAGTGCTTCTGATCTTCTCTGGCTTCCAAGCAGATCCCGACAGTCCCGGATCGCCTGGGACTTCTGTTTTTTCAGGAATTTATCCAGTTCCAGCTGCACAATGCCGTTATTGGTGCATTCTCTGGCTTTCAGATACTCTGCCATTGCTTCGTTCCGGAGGCCCTTTTTCCAGAGAAGATCCCCCTTATATTTCATAAAATATCCATCCTGGGGAAATACTCTCAGGCAGTAAGACAGAAATTTCTCCGCTTCTGAAGCATTCTGCGGTCCTTCCAGGCGCTCCATCACAAACCGGCATTTAAATTTCAGGAATCCCGGAGCATCCGGATATTTTCTGAGAAGATCATCCACAATCGCCTCTGCTTCCTGCATTTCTTTAAATTCATAGTGGCTGGCTGCTTTTCGGAAACGTCGGATATCCTCCACTGTCTGCTCCATTTCCGGAGTAAGATGATCCATTTTCTTGCGTACCTCGTACATACGGTATGCCTTGGAAACACGCTCCTGATAGATCAGTGTCAGCATGGCCGCCTGAAAAGCCTCATCCTCCAGCGGGATCAGGACCGGATGATAGAACGGACGGATCCCCTTAAAATCCTCACGTCCGATAAACTCCATGCTGAGCTGTACACGGTAATACTCCTCAAAGATCTCACCAAGCACATCATATCTTCTCTCTTTCAGCAGGGTCTCCGCTGTTTTTTCGGATCTCATCAGTCGGGCAGACACATCCCGGGCTACAACACCGGCTTTGATCCTTCTTCGTCTGTCATCCTGTTTATGGTCTCCCTTTGCCATAAGAAGGCAGTAGAATTTGCGGAAAAGCATCTGTCTGCGGATACGTTTTTTGTCGATCCTTGGCATATATTCATCCCGCACCTCCTGATAGCTGGCGCCCGGAACATCAACAGACTCATGAGATTCTCTTTCCCCATGAGGCGGTATATAGGACCATTCGTCCCCGTAATGCCAGATCAGATAATCGCTGGTCCTGTGAGGAATCATAACCTTTTCGCCCTCGAAGTCCATATATTTTACAGGGAACATCATATCCTTGTCAAAAAGAAACGGGCAGCCTCCCCATCGCATGGCATAGCGGCTGCACTCCTCTTCTTTATAAGAAAACATGATCTTCTCCAATTTCTTTAAGGTTCTGTCCTTTCCGCAGAAGGTATAGCGGAAAAGCCAGTACAGATACCGCCAGGGAGAAATTTCCCATCTGACTCCCACGACCATGCTGATATTCAGAAGTTCCGTATAGATCATCATATGGTCCCGGTATTTCTCATACTCACGGTCATCATCCGGAATGGGATCCAGAGTCAGTACGTCAATGATCTCACCAGCCTTGTCGTCTCCTATGATCTGATGCTTGTGGATCGCACAGGTATCCGTACTTCCGTAGCGCGGAAAACCGTTGGTATAATTACGGTCCACTTCTGCACAATAAACCGCCCGGTTCGGCGGCATCTCGTTCTGACATATTTCTACAAATTTATCCCAGTCACTTTTGGGCATGTAAATGTCCACATCATCGTCCCATGGGATAAAGCCTTCATTTCGAAGAACACCGATCAGAGTACCTCCGGCCATTACATATCTAAGATCATGCTTTTTGCAGATCGCGTCAACCTCTCGGAAGAGCTGCAAAAGAAGCTTCTGTTTTTCTGTCATCTGTCAACCTCTTTGATTAATTATTTTCAAAAGCTCAGCCAGAGTTTCTGATTCTTCATAAAAAAATCTCGTACATTCTGTCCGTCTGTCACGGATCATGATGACCAGCTCCTGAAGCAGATAGCGAAGACCATTTCCCTCAAAATTAAAGCTGTAGCGTTTCAGGAATTCCTGACCTTCTATTTTGGCTTCAAAATATCCGGTATTCCACCAGTCACCGGGTACGGTGATACGCCCCCTGGTTCCGATGATCGCAAGCTCGTTTTCCACATCCACCGTTGTTCCGATCTCAATGGTCGCCAGTGCCCGGAGATACTTCATCGTGATCATATCATAAATAAAGCAGCCGTCACTGCTTTTCACTGCATTGCTCTTCACCTCCAGGTAATCCTTACCGAGAAGCTTGATGCATGCACACAGCGCCTGGCTGACTGTTTCGCTGAAATTTTTTCCGCCCTCAAAATCATCCTGAGAAATCGCGCATTTTACAGCTACCACATCTCCCACAAGCGCTCCATGTGTCAGCCAGACAAGCTGCGTAAACGCGCGCAGATAGACCATGGTAAGCTTCTCTACCAGAACAACCTGATGTGCCTTTGCCAGTGCAAACAGCTCTCTTATCTCTTCCGGCTCCAGAGCCATAGGCGTGTCACTGATCACATATTTATCACATTCCAGTGCCTTTCGGATATAATCTGCCCTGTTTTTCAGACCGGATCGGATATAAATGATATCCAGTCCTTCCAGAAACTGCCCGTAATCTGTACCATAAGAGTCAAGTTCGTATCTGTCACAGAATTCTCTCGCAACAAAAACGTCCTCGGAATACACACTTTCTACATGCAGTCCGCTGACATACTTGGACTCCATCACCATTTCGTTGTCCTCTGTATCATCCGTAACAATGCCCATGCTGTAGATCATACCCTCACTTCTGAGCTTGGTACTGGAAATATTTTTGGTACGTTCCAGATAAACGACCTCACAGTAATTCTTCAGATAATCAAATTTGCCACGCCAGTCCGAACCGACTACCAGAAGGTCGATATTGTATTTTGTAATGTCATTTAGCTTCTGCCCCTGATATTCCTCTACAATGATCTCATCCGCAAAACCAGTCTTGCGGACATTTTCGATACGCTTCAGAAGGCTGTCCTGTACATTCAGCTTGCCGCGTTCGATATCATAGCTTTCACTGGTGACACCCACAACAAGATAATCCCCCAGCTCCCTGGCTCTTTTCAGAATATTGTAATGTCCCTGGTGGAACAGATCAAAGGTACCGTAAGTAATGACTTTTTTCATTATTAATTTAATCCTGCGCTTTCTCTTCTTTATTTTTCAAAAGCACTTCCATTTCCCCCTGCGGTTCTGTGATCTTTAATATATCATCCAGGTCCTGGAGCTGCTCAAATTCCTGTGGAGCTCCGGCATCATCCATGCCTTCCTCCATCTCAAGATCCTCATCTACAAAGAAATCCTCGCCACGGATTTCTTCCGTCTCTTCTGTCTCATGTTCCAGTACAGCCGCCACATCGTCCTTCACCTTACGTGCATCCTCCTCGTCCAGAGTTGCCGCAAGCTCCTCAATGGCTTTCTTTCTTTTCAGTATGATCTCATAACGGTCATCTTCATCATATTCATCCTCAAGTCCTTCATCCTGCACCTGCCTCTCACGTTTGAACAGAATAAATGTAAGCAGGTTTAGTACCCCTCCGTAGAGGAAAGATACCGGCTTGCTTCCAAGGATCAGCACAAGCATCCAGGATACTCCGAAAAGCACCCAGACATTCAGCATCTGCGGGATGCTGAGAAGAAGCAGGCCGTTGAGTACGATCATGATCGGATAATGGAAAAAATAAATCCCCATGGTATTTCTTCCAACAAAGGTAACCGGCAGCTTCACATCCGGGATCAATGCCAGAAACGTCAGCACCAGCACAAAAGATACCAGATACATCAGAAGGCGGATCAGCATTCCTGTGATATCATCCATTCCCGATAACTGATACGTATGATTCCCACGGAAAATATCTACCGGGATCTCATTGGCGATCATAAAATTCGGAACTGCATACAAAAGCAGGGCTGAAACCAGGAGCAGGATCCATTTACCCTTGAATTTACGGACCACGTCTGTGTAATCACTCTTCCACAGATAGCCTGCCACAAAAAACGGAAAAAATACAACAATCCTGGAGCTTGAAAGATAAGTCGTAAATTCCGGTCTTGTTCCTGCCCACAATGCAAAAATAATGCTCAGAGGCACGATAAAACGTATCTTGCCAAGTGCTTCGATAGTCAGCCTGTAGATAAACAGTGCCAACACATACCACATAACTGTTCCGGACGGACGGAGCAGCTCATAATCCATGCTTCTGCCGGTCCAGATATAAGCATACCAGGTCAGACTGTATCCAAGAATATAAGGGATCAGCAGATTCTTCACATTCTTCAGTACATCCTGTGGCTTCTTGGAAAGATATCCAGATATAAAAATAAAAGCAGGCATGTGAAAAATGGTGATCCCATACCATACATAACGCACCACCATGTCCACCTTGACCAGCTGAAATGCGATCAGATGATTAAATACGACAAGAAAGATCAGTACTACTTTAATGTTATCGACCAGGTAAGAATACGGAACTCCCTGGCTATCCGTTCTCTGTTTCATTTGTTTCCACCTTGTAATATTTGATAAAAGTATGAATAAATAATAACATATATTTATGAATTTGGAAATAAAGAATTAATATATGTCAGAATTATTCACCTCTTCCAGAATTTTTCAACGGTATTTCCATATCCCGTGGAGCGCATAGGAAACAAAGAAAAACAGACTCTTCAGCGGACCATATCCCACATACCGATACACCTGATAAGTCATTGCCGCAGACTTCAGCTTATTTCTGGATTTTCCCCCTTCACTGAGCCGGTATTTCAGGTAAGGTCTGTTGATCCCTGCTGCAAATCCTCCCTTTCTCAGGATCCGGAGCCAGGTAATGTAATCTTCATGGCTGTCATCATGTTCCATTGGAAACGCAAGTGCATCTTCTCTGCGCAGCAATACGGAAGAACAGTTGATGCTGTTATGCTTCAGAAGCTCCCTGTATGTGATCCGTTCCTTTACCGGAATATATTTGCTGGTAGTGCGCCCATCCGGCGTCATCAGCTCTCTTCCGGTGGAGCAGATCGCACAGCCGGTCTGTTCCATAACCTCTGTCTGGGCTTTCAGCTTGCCCTTTTCCCACCAGTCATCCGCATCCAGAAATGCGATATATTTTCCCCGGGCTTCCTTTACGCCCCGGTTTCTGGAACGGGCAGCCCCCATATTCTGTTCATTTTGGATATAACGGATCTTTCCGCTGTCCATATATTTCATTACAGCAAGTTCTGTGCCGTCTGCAGAACAGTCATCAATGACCAGCACTTCTACCGGAACCTCCTGTCCCAGTGCTGATTCGATCGCTTTTCCAATATATCTTTCCCCGTTATATACGGGCATCACTACGGAAACCAACGGCTTTTCCATAAAAACAACCTCCGTCCTCTCTATCCACAAAATGCGCGTCAGGATGATCTGCCGCAGCCTGACACGCATTTCGTTTCGTTACTTATTTTTTGTCTTCGGAATCCTTAAGAGCGTTCTTCTGATTATCATCCACGCCCTCGGAAACTTCTTTCTGGAAAAAGATCTTTACAGTCATAAACAGAAGCTTGATATCCAGAAGGAATGAATAATTTTCAATATAAAACAGATCCAGCTTCAGCTTATCATACGGTGTGGTGTTATATTTGCCATATACCTGAGCATAACCGGTCAGTCCGGCTTTTACCTTAAGACGATAGTGGAATTCCGGGATTTCCTGCTCATATTCCTGCATGATCACATCTCGTTCCGGACGTGGACCTACCAGAGACATATCACCCATAAACACGTTAAACAGCTGGGGAAGCTCATCCAGATGCAGGTTACGCAGAACATGTCCTACCGGTGTGATACGGGAATCGTGCTTGGATGCAAGACGCGCCCCGTTCTTCTCGGAATCCACACACATGCTTCGGAATTTCCGGATGCGGAATTCCTTTCCCTGATAGGTAAGACGATCCTGGAGATAAAATACCGGACCGCCGTCATAAGCCTTCACCGCAATGGCAATGATCAGCATGATGGGTGAGGATACGATGATCCCAAGTCCGGAAACAATGATATCCAGAACTCTCTTGGCTGCACGCTGCTCCATGGAAAGTCCCTGATTCCTGCACATCAGAAGCGGCGTATCAAACAGATGGATCCTGTCTGTTCCAAGCAGGATGATATCGGAAATCTTCGGGCTCATATAGCAACGGATGGAATGAGAAAAACAGTATTTCAGATACCTGTTTCGGATCTGGGACGGAAGATCCCAGATGATCACGCCTTCATAATCTTCCATCATGGCATGGATCTTCTCTTCGCCCTCACGGATATGAACCTTACCGCTGATATCGTATTTATCCTTTCGGGTGTTCATCTTGTGGATCACATCACCGGGATCACGGTCTCCGTAGATCACCAGCAGCCTTCTGGCTCCGTACAGTCTGGAGTAAATATACCTGGAGCCCCAGATCCACAGTACCGTCACAACAAGCTGGACTCCGGTCATTTCGATCACCGGTCTGGCCGACATAAACCATCTGTTGATCAGTGTGATCTGAAAATACGTCACAACATTGGTACAGATCGTTGCCAGCGTCAATGAATAAAATACATCGATACGCTTCAGATAGCCTACCTTCAGACCTCCGTAAAGCTTGGCAAACATCAGATAGATCAGCGCATAGATCAGGATCATTACCCAGTTACCTTTTCTCCAGAATGGCTTCAGGATCAGGTCACTGTAAAAATCATACCATACATAAGCAAAGATCGCTGCCTGTGCGATTACGATCAGACTTGCCAGACAAAATACCACAAATCTCTTATAATCTTCTCTTTTACTTCTATTCACAGATTTTTCTTCCTTCCTGAGGAGTAGATATTAACTTCATCATTATAGCCAATATATACTCTTACGTCCAGAGATTCCTCTGATTTTTCTCCTGATATTTTCCTGTCAGGATGTTTTTTTCCGTGACTATAGCAAAAATCCCCAGGAGCTTATCCGGGGATTTTTGGCTGTATATATTTATTTTTCTTTTTCAGTTTCCACGCCTTTTCGAATTATTCATTCACCAGGTTATACTCTTCGATGGATTTGTTGATGGAATCTGCCATGTTTTTCACAGCCGTATCCACATCCTCTTTTCCGTTGAGCATGCTCTCAATCTCGGATTCCACGGTAGCTCTTGCCTCCGGGAATACACTTAACAGAGCGCCTACATAGTCGGCGGAAGAATCATGAAGCTGGTCGATCGCTGTCTGGAACTGCGGATATTTTGCAACATTATCCTTAAATACCTGCTCTTCCTGAGACTTTACAGTTACAGGGAAATATCCGGTCTGTGCGTTCCAGTAAGCCTGAGACTCCGGAGAGATCAGGAATTTTACGAACTCCCATGTTGCACGAAGCTTTTTCGGATCATTGTTGTTCAGTGCCCAAAGAGATGCACCACCGATGGAAACACCGCCCTCGTCACTGGATTTGATCTTCGGGAAGTATGCAGTACCAACCTCAAATTTTCCGTTTACATCCTGAAGGATCTGTTTCAGGGAAGCTGTGGAGCCAAGAGTGATCGCAGATTTTCCTGCTGAGAAATCTGCCAGACCAGCATCGCCGCCTTTTCCTACGACCGGTGCGAAGCCCTTGTCGTTAAGATCCTTCCATGCTGTAAGGATATTCTTTGCAGCATCATTCTCGTCAAAAGCAACAGCTGTAGCAGCCTCTTTACGTCCGTTTCCGTTGTTTGCATACTCAAGGCCCTGCTTTCCGATAAACTGCTCGAAGAACCATCCGTAGATTCCAAGAGACATTACCTCGCCTGCGCCGCCTTTGTCCAGAAGATCCTGTCCGATCTCACCGATGCCCTCCAGGCTGTCCGGAATTTCTGTGATGCCTGCTTTATCAAACATGTCCTTGTTGTAATACATGATCGGTGTGGAAGAGTTGAACGGCATGGAGTACAGCTCATTGTCGATGGTGTAGTATGCAGCCAGGTTCGGCTCGATCTCAGATACATCGTAGCTGTCTGCGTCGATCATCTGCTGCATAGGCACGATCCATCCGGAATCGATCATGAATCTTGTTCCGATCTCATATACCTGTACAAGATCCGCACCCATGTTTCCGATCTGTGCACTTTTCAGCTTGTTCAGGGAATCATCATATTCCCCCTGATACTGAGCATCTACCGTAATTCCGTATTCATTCTCATCGTTAAATTTTTTTACCAGTGTATCGATCGCCTCACCATTGACACCACCCATGGAATGCCAGAAGGTAATGGTAGTTCCGTCTACATCGGAAGCATCTGCCATTTCCACTTTTTCATCTGTGCCGGCATCTGCGGCGAATACAGTTACTCCGGAAAGAGAACCGATAGTCATTGCTGTGGTAAGGAAAGCTGCGATGATTTTTTTCTTCATAACTTTTTTCTCCTCTTGAAAAATTTTCTCTTTTTTCATTTTTTATATAAGATGAACTGCCCGTCTTACGACTTTGCAGTATCTTTTTGCAATATTTTCCCCTTACAGCAGGATGCTGCAGGGTTGCTGCCTGCTCCGATATCAGCCCTTGACTGCACCCGAGAACATTCCTCTGATCAGCTGCTTCTGTCCAACGATAAAAATGGAAATGGACGGAATAATGATCATAACAACGCCTGCGATCATCAGGGTGATGGACTGTGAATCCACACTATCCAGCATACTGATACCGATCTGAACGGTTCGCATATTGTTGGAGCCCGTTACAAGCAGCGGCCACATGTACATATTCCATGCGTTGATAAAGGTATACACTGCCATAGCGCCAATAGCGGATTTTGTCAGCGGAAGCAGGATCCTTACGATAAATTTCAGATTGCTGCAGCCGTCAAGCTTTGCCGATTCATACAGTGAGATCGGGAAAGTCATGTAAAACTGACG
Organism: Blautia sp. BCRC 81119; assembly: GCF_003184505.1. NCBI lineage: Bacteria > Bacillati > Bacillota > Clostridia > Lachnospirales > Lachnospiraceae > Blautia > Blautia sp. BCRC 81119. The sequence goes on from NZ_QJHD01000034.1 coordinate 47,721, forward strand.
GAACAGGAAAATTCCCATTGCGGATGTAAGGTAAGGCACGATCAGTACCTGATAAGTATCCAGCATTCCCCAGCTTGATACCGTCAGGTAGTTGGAAATGATCGTTGCCTCTCCTGGAACCATCATGGTTGCCATCACAACCATGAAGAGAATACCTTTTCCTTTGAATTCCAGGAAAGAAAACGCAAAAGCAGCAAGAGAACAGGTAATGATCTGTCCGATGGTAATGCATCCCGCCATGATAAAGGAATTCAATATGAATCGGAGAAGTGGAACGGTGCGGAATGCATTGATAAAGTTGGAAAAGGTCGGATTCTTGGGAAAGAGATTCAACTCTGTAGTAAACAGTTCACTGGAAGGCATCAGTGCACTACTGATGGCATAAAGCAATGGAAGCAGGATCAGAACTGCAAACACCACATTTGCCGTAACACGGAGTGCTGTTCTTGTCCTTCTCTTTGCAAGAGCTTTTGCATTCATAGCTTTTTTCAGCTCCAGAAGCTCCTCTTTTGACATATTTCCCACTGCCGGGACTGCCATATTTTCCATCTGGCTCATCAGTAATTCACTCCCTTCTTCTCAATACGGAACATGATCAGTGTGATGATCATGATGATCACAAACAGGATAACAGACTGGGCTGCCGCACTTCCGAAGCGGTAGTTAAAAAACGCATCCCTGTAAATGGAATAAACAATAACATTGGTAGACTCATTAGGACCGCCCTCTGTCAGGATCTTAATCTGTCCAAAGGACTGAAATGCCTGTATGATATTTACCACCAGTGTATAAAACATGATCGGGGAAAGTCCCGGAAGCGTCAGGCTGAAAAACTGCTGCACACTGCTGGCTCCATCCACAGAAGCTCTCTCATAAATGGTCTCATCAATATTTCCGAGTCCTGCGGAAAAATACAGAAAATTGATCCCGCTGTTCAGCCACGCAGTAAGAATGGCTACGCAGATCAGAGCCGTGTTCGGATCGTTCAGCCAGTTGATATCCAGGCCGGTAAGCTTATTCACAATACCTACTGCCGGGTGGAGCATGATCTGGAAGATCATCGCCGCAGAACTGGATGCAATAGCCATTGGCAGAGCATAGGATGTGCTGAACACCCGGATTCCCGGAAACGCCTTGTTACAAAGCACTGCTGCGATCAGACCAAGAAGCATGCCGCCGACCACAACGATCAGCACAAAGATCAGCGTCACCTTCAGACTGTTGATAAAGGATGCTGACTGAAGCAGCTCTTTATAATTGCCCAGACCAACGTACAGCTTTGCCTGTCCCATCTTGTTGGTCTTGTAAAGACTTAAATAAATTGTTTTCACAAACGGATAAAACAGAAAAATTCCAAAAATAAGCATACAAGGCACCAGATATAAGTACGGTGTGATCTTGCTTTTGCTGTTATTTTCCATAACTATTTCTCCTCCTTGCATAATCAGATTCTATCTACAGGCTGATCTGCCTGTACTCAAGCTCTTCCGTGACATAAATTCATGACACAAAAATATTTTCTTCTGTCTCCGGATCAAACACATGGGCCTTCTCCATATCAAAATACAGAGAAACCTTCTCCCCTACCTGTGTCTGATTTTCCGGACTTAAGCGGACTGCCAGGGTTTTGCCCTGCTCATCAAAATAGAGGATCACTTCCGCTCCCAGCATCTCCCGGTTTACTACAGGCTCATCTACATCTACGCTTTCATTTTCAATACCAAGCTTTTTCGCCTCGTCCAGCTCGTAGATATCCTCCGGACGGATTCCGAGGATCACGTGTCTGCCGTTATATCTGTCTGCGATCTGTTTTCCTCTGGTTCCGTCCAGATAAACCTTTTTCACAGTTTTGGCATCATCCAGAAGAAGAGCCGTGCGATTATTTTCTTCTGCTTTTACCGTACACCGGAAAAAGTTCATGGACGGAGAACCAAGGAAGCCTGCCACGAAAAGATTTACCGGATTGTCATAAATACTCTGCGGCGCTCCCACCTGCTGGATCAGACCATCCTTCATGACCACGATCTTAGTCCCAAGAGTCATGGCCTCTGTCTGGTCGTGCGTTACATAAATAATGGTGGTGTCCAGCTGTTTATGTAATTTCACAAGCTCCACACGCATCTGAGCACGGAGCTTTGCATCCAGGTTGGAAAGGGGCTCATCCATGAGAAAGGCTTTCGGCTTCCGAATAATTGCACTTCCAATGGCAACTCGCTGTTTCTGACCGCCGGAAAGAGCCGCCGGCCTCCGGTCAAGAAGCTGGTCGATCTCCAGGATCTTTGCCACCTCATGGACCTTTCTGTCGATCTCATCCTTCGGAAGCTTACGGATCTTCAGGGCGTATGCCATATTTCCATAAACTGTCATGTTCGGATATAAGGCATAGTTCTGGAACACCATGGACATTCCCCTCTCCTTCGGTCCCAGATAATTGGAAAGCTCACCGTCGATCCACAGCTCACCGTCTGTGATCTCCTCCAAGCCTGCGATGATACGCAAAGTGGTGGATTTTCCACATCCGGACGGACCTACAAAGATCACAAACTCTTTATCATGTATATCAAGATTAAAATCCTTCACACCGTAATGCTCCGAATCAAATTGCTTACATACATTTCTAAGTGCAATTTCTGACATTATTTATCTCCTTTCTCTTCTCTCGCTCACATAGTTTGTAGTATAGGATTTTTCCGGCTGTTCAGATATCGTGATTGAGATAAAGATTTGTGAATTGTATGTTAAATTGTTTCAGAAATTATATGCAATTCCGTTAAATTCTTTCTCCAGAGTAAAATACCCATCGTGTTATGTTGCCACCTTCTTTCGCCGTCATCTCTGTCCTGCATCATATCTTCCAATTTTTATTACATTGATCACAACAGCTCTCTCCAATATGTCAGCAATATGGATATTTCCCGTCTCCTCGCATATCTGAATCAAATAAAAATAGAATATTCATATTTAATACTTGCCTCTCTTCCAGATAAATGCCAACTTTCAGGCTTTTATGATCACTTGATTTGTGCAATTTTTTATGTTGTTTTAATTTTTTCTGTAAAATCTCAAATATATGCTTTGTTTTTGTCTAATTTTACCCTTGAAGTTTTGTACATAAGTTAAACAATACAAAATATTGTTCTTAAATTTTCTAACTTTTTGTTAGCCACCTCGTCCGAGAAGTGCTATAATGATCCCAGTCAGAAAAGAAATGCAGAATTCGTGTTACTGCGAACAGCGCGAACAGCAACATTACCGGAATCCATGCATCAGGAGGAGGAATTTGACATGATCACATTGAAAGCAGAGAAAAGAAACCCGAATGTAAAAGCTAAAAAATTAAGACGTGAGGGTTACGTCACAGGAATTCTTAGTGGAAAAGAAATGAAAGAGCCTGTAGCACTTCAGTTTGACGGTGCCGAGGCAGCCAAATTCATTAAAGCAAATAAAGAAGGTACACAGATTTACCTGGACATCGAAGGCGAAAAAGTTGATGCCCTGGTAAAAAATATTGACTATAATCCAATTGAAAAACAGCTGATGGCTCTGGATTTCCAGGCACTGGTAGCCGGTGAGAAGGTTTCCACAACAGTCGCTGTCAAACTGGAGCACACCGACATGGTTCAGGGTATCGTTGAGCAGGAGATGGAAGAGATCCACTACAAAGCAGATCCGGCCAACCTTCTTGACACCATCGTCATCGACTTCAACGGCTATCCTGCAGACGTCCATGATATCCATGTAAAAGACCTCCCGATCCCGGAAGGCAAGCAGGTTCACTTCATTACACCTGAGGATGCAGTTGTTGTTCATATCGGTGAGTATGAGGCAGCTCCGGAAGAGGATGAGGACGCTGAAGGCGCTGAAGCTGAAGCGAAATAATTTTATAATTTCGTATGAAATATTTCAGGGGATTGCTTGGTGGCAATCCCCTGGTTTTGTTTACATAATTCTAAGAATGTTATTTCATTTGTAATTTCTTTATCTCATCCAGCGGCAACCCGAAAAAATTAGAGATATCTTCCAGTGTAAATCTGCTGTCTTTGAGCATTTTCTATGCTGTAAGCAGCGCCTGTTTCTGAAGCCCAATACTTTCACCCTCTGTACCCCCCTGTGTTCTGCCTTCTGCTCTTGCATCATCACACATTTCCTGTACAGCCTGACACATATCAACACTCCTTAATAAATTTTGGTTAGCGATCTATAAACGCTCCGTCAAAAACTTCCCTACGGCGTATCGGCTTCGCCTTGTTTCTTAACCTCACTCTACTACTAAACGATTATATACAGATTTTATTATCACATTACTATATGTATCGGAAGCAAGGTTCTCTTTAATGTTCCTTATTTCCTTATGATAATCTCCTTTATCAATCCGATCTCTATAAATGACCTTCTTACAATTTGCAAATTGAATAGTCACTTTCGAAAATATTTCTTCACCATCTATATCAGTAATGATACCTTCTCCCAGCTCTTTGTGGATAAGATGTTGTCCCACCATAATTTCTTTTTGATTTATATTTCCAGAATAATTGTCCACTATATATTGAATAAATGAATTTAATATGTAAATATAATCTTCAAAATTGTTTTCTATTTCTTTAAAACATCTATTTCTCCATTCTACAGAACTTCCATTTTGATCATACAATAAATTTATTTCTGAACAAATATAAGAAACACCAGGAACAATGAAATAAGAAAATTGCTTAGGTGCAATTAACTTTTGATGTTTAGACCAAAAAGCGTTTTTTCCAATCAATATATGAAGTAATAAATGCTCAATATAATTGCAATAAACTAGACGTTCTGCTTTTTGGTACTCAAACGGTTGTTCTAATGCACATCCTGTACGCGAAAGCATATAGCCTTTATCTTCATCTATATGATGACAAAATAACCCTTCTTTAGTTCTTGAAATTCGCTTACTTTTAGTTTTACAAGTAGCATTTGTAAAATAATCATATTTAGCTGGTCCATATTTCTTTAATAAATATGACACAAATTCATCGTAATTCATTTCCATCTCTTGCTCAAAATGTTCTAATTTGCAATCATACCGGGGGAAGAAATCTTTGACGTGCAACCTCCTTTTTGTCTGGATTTTGGCAGGGCCCCAAAGTTGGTACCCTGCCCTTTTTGGACAAAACAAAAGAGCCTGAATGCCTTGATTTTAAAGGCTTTCAGGCTCCTAAGGAGCAGGGGATGAGAGAATCGAACTCCCACCAAAGGTTTTGGAGACCCCTATCATACCATTTGACCAATCCCCTATATACAAGAAAAAGTGGCTGTTGGCCACAAATTCTTTTACATTGTACTCTCAAAACTACATACATGCTTGTTGATCGTTAATCAAACTCTTTGAATCAATTCTTAACCTGCGTTTCTTGGTCAAGCCCTCACCCGATTAGTAACAGTCAGCTCCATGTGTTACCACACTT
>NZ_QJHD01000035.1:0-46971 GCF_003184505.1 Blautia sp. BCRC 81119
CCAGAGAGTCGGCATTTTCGTTTTAAGATAGGGAAATTCCTGTCTTAAAATTCTGGACGTATAGCCTTTAAATGACTTTACAGCTTTGTGGATGCCAAACTGAGGATCTACTTCCAAAAACATATGAACATGGTCTGGCATGATCTCCATTTCCAGGATGTCTACAGAAAGATTTGCAGCATACTCTGTGAGCAGCTCCTTCAGCCGGACGTCCACACCATTAATTAATACTTTTCGTCTATACTTTGGACACCATACTACATGGTATTTACAGGAATAGACGACATTGTTGTTTGATTTATATGTTGTGTTCATATTTGTATTATACTATGGTTTATTAGTTAATACAATTACTATTTTGTCCCTCTTCAATTATCCCCATAGTTGAAGCAAGGGGTTTTACGACGCATTGGATAAAATACTATATTCCAAAACGACACAAAAAAATCGCCGAACCCCAGTAAAATCAAAAGGTACAGCGATTTTTTTGTTTAGCAACTGTCAAAGACAGGAGTATAAAACGGTTTCTGACCAATGTCAAGCCAGAAAGATTTAAGCCCTCTTACATTGTCTGATTTGCAAGACAGAATTCTTATAATTCAGGAATCACTGTCGTCCATAGATGATTTCCTATTTTCTGGAAATCCCCCTCCAGAGACATTACAGTTACTACTGCATCCTTGTCAGGAAACGCCAGACAGAACTGACCATAATTTCCATCGGATCGATAGGAACCGGCTTCCGGATTCATGACAAACTGATATCCATATCCAAAACCGGAATAAAGATTTCCCGGACTTCCTGCCACTGAATTATCCACCAGATTGGACGTTGCCATCTTCATATACGACTCTGGCACCAGCTGTTTTCCATTATAATTTCCCTTGTGAAGAATCATCTGTCCATACCGGGTAAACTCATCAATATTCACATAAAGTCCATTAGCCGCATGCACATGCCCTTTCGGACACAAAGTCCAGTCTGGATTTCCAATTCCCAGCGGCTCAAAAAAGCGATTTCTCAAATATTCCAGAAGATTAACTCCCGCACGTTTTTCAATCGCGCAGCTGATCATATAAGTATTAAAATTGCTGTACAGCCATTCTGTTCCCGGTTTTTTTATCACTTTCGCATTCTCGAAGAAATATCGGATCCAGTCCGGAGTTGTGTAACGCTCCGGCCAGTCACAGAAAAACAGAGAGCTTTCCAAACCTGTAGTCATTGTCAGCATATTTTCCAGCGTTACATCCCCCAGATATCCTTCCGGATTCTCCGGTGCATACTCTGGAAAAATATCCACAATCTTCTCATCAAGTCGAATCAGCCCTTCATCAAGTGCGATTCCTGCCGCACAGGACACAACACCCTTGCAGGCAGACCAGGTGTTAAGGCGTGTCTTGACCGGCATTCTTTTATATTCTGCCGTTAACTGTCCTTCACGCCATATCTGCGCATACATAACATTGAGATTTTCTTTTAAAGTTTTGATAGCAAATTCATTGATCAGGTTCTGGTCTTTATTCATAAACATTAATCCTCCCACACACTTGTTTCCATCTTTACATCAGGACTTACACTTCTAAACCATCCGTAAGCCATGCATACTACAATGGCTATCAGACTGATGATTACTACCGGAAGTTTCAGGCTTCTGCAAGAATTGATAAAAATGCAGATATATGCAAACAGGCTCAAACAGCAGAGGAAATAATATTTTCCGTTAGAAATATGCATTGGTGATTTTTCCCATGCTTCTGCATGTTTTTTCGGAAGCTGGAAATACGCATAAATCTGCAGAAATGCCAATGCTGATGCCAGAAGCATAATATTATTTACAACATCACTGATAGAAAAGTCCAGTAACACAGGTAATATTCCCATAAGATAAGTAAATGTCATCAGTTTCCAGTAAGCCCCTCTTCTGTTCTGAGCTGCCCATGATTTCGGAAGCCATCCATCTTTACAGGACTGTGCAACCGGAATACAGTTATTGGAAATTGTTGAATTAATGGATGAAGACAGTGCAAGTACCGGACCACCAATCATAAATACTGTGAAAAGTGCCGGATTTAAAATATTTTTTGCAACCAGGGTAAGCGGCTGTCCGGCTACCTGATCCAGAGGAAGCACACCACTTGCTACAATTGCAACACCGCCATATACAACCATCAGTGTCGGAATACAGTACAGAAGTGCCTTTGGAATATCTTTATGCGCTTCTTTTGCCTGTTTACCATAATTCATAATGCAGGAATATCCGTTTGTTGAATATACATACAGCATAATTGCGGAAAAGAATCCGGATGGACCATTGGAGAAAAAGTCTGGTGCTGTAAACTCAAACACCGGATTTTTCAGCTGGAGGCATCCCAGAACAATAAACAGACCAAGTGCAACAAACAGCAGGATAACCAGAATTTTCTGTACCTTCGCCATTACATCCACACCACACAGATTGATGGCAAAGAACACACTCAGGGCTGCAATTCCAAACCATTTCGCATTGATCTGCGGCCACAGGGAATTTGCATACATACCAATTGCCACACCATAAGTCGCCAGATTGATCGTCTGTGGCAAAAATCCTACTGCATACATACCGGCAACTCGTTTGCCGGCCATATCTCCTACCAGAGAATAAAATCCTCCTCCAAGTTTCAGTGTAGATGTGATCCATGGAATTGGTGCAATCATCATAAATCCCCAGATACATGCAGCTACATATGCCAACCATGCCGACTGACCAGTCAAAAGAATTGCCGGTCCGATCAGTGTCAGAACACCCGATCCAATCGCCTGTCCTACACCGATTGTATAAAGATCACTTCGTTTCAGGTAACCTGTTTTTTCTTTTATTTCCTTTACTGTTGACGACATAAAAGCCCCCCTTTTTTATTGACTTTAATATTAATAGTGTAATTAATTCTTTTTCTGACGTCATGTGAATTATTTAATGCTATATTAGCATCTAGGTTTCAAGATTTCTATTGACAATATTATTAAAAATACACGCTTTAATTTGTGCATTATTTACATCTTTCTTGTATTAAGAAGAATTTTTTACTTCATTATATTGTAAGCAAACTTTACACCTGTTATAATTTATTATACTAATCGTACAATACAGGAGGTTTTCATGAAAATAGAACAGTTGATCCGTGAAAAAGTATCTTTCCTTTCTGCCGGTCAGAAGAAAGTCGCCGAATATATATTACAACACCTTGATTCATTCAGTTATTCCACCCTTGCCAAACTTAGCAAGGAAATTTCTGTGAGCGAAACCACTATCATACGCCTTGCCTATTCCCTGGGATTTGAAAGTTTTTCTGAAATGCAGCGTACTGTACAGAATGATATTCTTTCCGTTCCTACAGTTATAACAGACGATTCACGGCTGGATAGCGGAAATTTTTATCAAAACATCATTGCCAATGAACTCCATTCCATGGAAAGCTGGGCATCTCATCTGAATCAGGAAGATATGGATCAGATTGTTACCCATCTGAGCAATGCCAAAAAACGCCTCATTGTTGGTGCACGCTCTTCCTACAGTGCCGCTCTCTGGATGGGAACTCTGTTGAATCAGCTTCTTGGAAATACCAAGGTGGTTCACGAATTTTACGATTCCAATTTCGAATATCTCACAGAAGCATCCGAGGATACAGTTGTTCTTCTGATCTCTTTTGCCCGCTATACCAAATGGTCTCTGAAATATGCACAGATTGCCAAAAATCATGGTGCAAAGATACTCGCCATCACAGACAGCATTTCATCACCGGCATGGGCGCTGGCAGACCACGCTATCATTACAGAGATCAATCTCAATGAAATGGGATTTAACTCCTTCTCATGCCTCTATTGTCTGTTTGACAGTATTGTTGCAAAAATCCGCAAAACCAGGTGCAAATCTATCAGTACACGACTTCATGACCTGGAAGAACTTTATTCAGACTTTGATCTTTTTTACGAATAATAATTTCAGGGGGGGATTATCATGCAGGAAATTTTAGATATTTTTCTTGAGAAATCAAAGCAACATCATTCCAATATCATCTACGCACAGATATATAAAAATGATCTTCTAAAAGAAGAATTCAGACTTTTTCCGGTCAAAACCCGTTTAAATATATGGTCTATCAGCAAGCCTTTTGTTGCAATGGCCGCAGGTATCGCAGAACGTGAAGGACTGATCACTCTTGATGAATACATTTATCCCTGGTTTGAAAAATATTTCCCTTCCGACCCTTCTGAAAATCTGTACAAGATAAAGATCCGTGATCTTCTTACCATGTCATCCGGTCAGAAAGATCCGCTCTTTTTCTGCGATGGACCAGAGCGATACAGAGAAAAGGACTGGGTGAGATATTTCTTTCAGAATGATTCTTTTCCATATACACCCGGTACTCATTTTGTGTACAGCAATTTTTGTTCCTATATTTTATCTGTTCTTCTGGAAGAGAAATCCGGAACGGGTCTGCTGAATTATCTGCGATATCGTTTCTTTGAACCGGTTGGCATTCCGAATCCGGACTGGACCCTCTGCCCTCAGGGACATTGTATGGCAGCTAACGGACTGTATCTGACGATTGATGAATTGGCTCGTTTTGGACATCTGCTTCTGCATGAGGGTTCCCTGAACGGAAAACAGATCGTCCCAAAAAAATTCGTGATTGATGCCTGTCAGAAACATATCGATTCTTACAATCCACTGACGGAGCATCCGGATTACCAGAGCTATGGTTATGGATATTTCATATATATGGGACCTATGGAAGATACACTGATCCTGTCCGGCAATTACGGCCAATACTGCGTCGTTGATAAAAAACGTCAGATGGTATCCTGTGTCATGTCCCTGGATGGCAATGACCACAAAAAAATCCGTGATGATCTGGTGGATTCTCTTGCAGAATATTACGGTGTGAAAATTTCACATATATAAAAAAATGCCGCTCCCGCGGCCACATCATATGTTATTCGCAATCCGCTAACGCTACTTGCTCATAAAAAAATGCCGCTCCGCGGCATTTTTTTATATCACTAACCAATCCTCAACCATAGCTGTATTATGTAGCAGTACTGCCTCATTTCCCTTCGTTACAAAAATCCTCTGCACAAACACATCCACAACTTCGCCTTCCCGGACGGGTTCTTCGTCAAGGCTTCTTCTGGCGCTGAGTGTGGTGTTTCCTACACGGACTTTCAGTTCCAGGCTGCTGCCGCGGAATGCGACTCGTTCTACGACGCCCTCTGTTGCGGAGCTTTTATATTTCTGTTCCTCGTTCTTCTTAGTCACTTTTACAAACTCCGGACGGACAATGGCTTTTTCGCCTCCTGGAACTTCCTCGAAGTGATTGAACACCTGGTAATCATCGATCACAGAAGTCTGCCCGAAAAATCCCGCCGTAAACGCAGTATCCGGATTCTGATAAACCTCCAGTGGAGTTCCCTTCTGCTCGATCCGTCCACGGTTGGTAATAATAATTTCATCCGCCACCTCAATAGCCTCATCCTGGTCATGGGTAACAAAAATACTGGTGATCCCCAGCTTCTCGATCATATCCTTCAGCCAGCTTCGAAGCTCCGTACGGATCTTTGCATCGATCGCCGCAAAAGGCTCATCCAGAAGGAGAAGCTGCGGATTCGGAGCCAGAGCCCGGGCAAAAGCAACTCGCTGTCTCTGACCACCGGACAGCTGACTCGGATATCTTTTCTCCAGGCCCTTCAGCCCGATCAGCTCTACCAGTTCCATAACCCTCTGCTTAATATACTTCTTGTCCGCCTTCTGCACCTTCAGGCCAAATGCAATATTATCATACACCGTCATATACCGGAAAAGAGCATAATTCTGGAACACAAATCCAATGCCTCGCTCGCTGGCCGGCACATCATTGACCACTCTTCCGTCGATGATGATCTCCCCGCTGTCTGGCTGCTCCAGACCGGCGATCATACGGAGAATCGTAGTTTTTCCGCTTCCGCTGGGCCCCAGAAGACCGATCAGCTTCCCCTTTTCGATACCAAAACTTACGTTATCAGATGCCTTGTAATCCCCATATGTTTTATTGATATTTTTTAACTCAACGTACATCGCCTTTTTCCCCCTTTCCTTTATGCTCCAGAACATTTCTTGCGATCAGAAGGATCACCGCCAGGATCACCAGGATCGAAGAAACCGCAAATGCCGGAACATACTGGAATTCGTTATAAAGAATTTCCACATGAAGCGGAAGTGTATTTGTTTTTCCACGGAGATGTCCGGACAGTACGGACACGGCTCCAAACTCTCCCATGGCTCTGGCTGTACACAGCACAACACCATAGAGAAAAGCCCACTTGATATGCGGAAATGTCACCTTGGTAAAAATCGTCCAGCCTTTTGCTCCCATCAGTGCTGCCGCCTCTTCCTCATCGGACCCTATGGATTCCAGAACCGGTATGATCTCTCTGGACACAAATGGAAATGTGACAAAGATCGTTGCCAGGACAATTCCAGGAACTGCAAACACGATCTGTATCCCTGCACTTTCAAGAACAGAATAAAGAGGACTCTGCTTTCCAAAAACCAGGATATAGATAAGACCTGCGATAACCGGTGATACTGTAACCGGAACATCGATCAAAGTGGTAAGGAGCTTTTTTCCCCGAAAATGAAATCTGGTCATTGCCCATGCCGCACACAGACCAAAGATCGTGTTGCATACAACAGCCGCAGCCGTCGCCCCAATGGTCAGCTTCAGCGCTTTCAGCGTGTACTCATCTGTCACCGCCTGCACATAGCACTGCCAGCCCTTGCTCAGCGCCTGGGTTACAACAACCACCAGAGGCAGTACCAGCATCACAAAAAGAAAGATCACGGAAATCCCGATAAGGATCCATTTCACCGGCCCGGAAGCCTGCTTCTTTTTTTCATCCATTATGCATCCCTCCCTCTGATACGTTTCGTATTTCTTGCCTGCACCAGATTCACACCAAACAGGATCAGAAATGATACTGCCAGTGTAACCAGTGCGATAGCTGTTGCGCTTTCATAGTCAAACTCCTGAAGCTTTGACATGATGATCAGCGGCGTGATCTCTGTATAATAAGGCTTGTTTCCTGCGATAAAAACAACGCTTCCGTATTCTCCCAGGCAGCGTCCGAAGGCAAGTCCCGCCCCGGAAAGCATTGCCGGCAGAAGCTCCGGAAGAATAACCCTGCGGAAAACGGTGAATGGTTTTGCACCCATAACACGGGCCGCCTCCTCATAGGAACCGTCCAGTTTCTCCAGAACCGGCTGAATGGCCCTGACTACAAAAGGGATTCCCACAAAGATCAATGCCACCGTGATACCGATTCTGGTATATGCGATCTTAATACCGAAATTTGCAAAAAAGCTTCCCACCAGACCTTTATCGGATGTCAGGGATGTCAGTGAGATACCGGCAACTGCAGTCGGCAGTGCGAAAGGCAGCTCGATCATTCCATCCATGATCCTTTTTCCCGGAAAATCATATCTTACCAGCACCCACGCAAGGACCAGTCCCATAATAGCATTGATCACTGTGGCCGCAAATGCGGTAATAAAGCTTACATAGAATCCGGACAAAACCCTCGGCCGTGTGATCACCTCAATAAATTCCCGAAAACCCAGCCGCGCCGAGTAGACTGCCAGAGACGCAAGAGGGATCAAAACTACGATACTCAGCATCGCCAAAGTCACTCCCATTGTCAGTCCAAAGCCTGGTATCACACGTTTACTCTGTTGTTTCTTCATTTCTGTCTCCCCGCTTTTCTATTCTAAGTTTCTGGTCTGTTACAAATTCCCGGTCTGCTGCAAATCTCTGACTCTTCTACAACTCTCTGGTCTGTTACAAAATCTCAGGCTCTTCTACTCTTCATAGATCTCATCAAACACTCCGCCGTCTGCGAAATGCTTTTTCTGAACTGCATCCCAGCCGCCGAAATCTTTGATCGTTGTCAGCTTCACCTTCAGGTTAAAAGTATCTGCATGCTTTTTCAGGATCGTCTGATCAACCGGCCTATAGTAATTCTCCGCGATCAGCTCCTGAGCTTCATCGGAATACAGATATTTCAGATATGCTTTCGCAGCTTCTGCATTATCATGCTTTTTCACATTTTCATCTACAACAGCAACGGATGGCTGTGCCAGGATACTGATGCCCGGCGTTACGATCTCGTAATCATCCGGATTATCCCTTACAGAAAGAAACGCTTCATTTTCCCAGGCGATCAGCACATCCCCCTGCCCGTTTTCCACGAAAGAGGTTGTGGCACCTCTTGCTCCGGAATCCAGAACCAGGACATTTTTGTAAAGCTTCTTGATAAAGGCTTTCATCTCTGTCTCGTTGCCGTTATATTTCTCATTGGCATAAGCCCAGGCTGCCATGTAATTCCAGCGGGCACCACCAGAGGTTTTCGGATTGGGAGTGATCACCCCCACACCATCCTTTGTCAGATCATCCCAGTCGTGGATATTCTTCGGATTTCCCTTCCGAACAAGAAATACAATGGTGGAAGTATAAGGAGCACTGTCATCCGGATATTCATCGATCCAGCCCTTGTCGATCAGACCGGCATTCCGGATCGCATCAATATCATATTCCAGTGCAAGTGTCGCCACATCCGCAGGAAGTCCATTGGAAATCTCAAGGGCTTGCTTTCCGGAACCGCCATGAGACTGGATCACATCCACACTCTGACCTGTTTCCTCTTTCCAATATTTTGAAAAAATCTTATTATATGCTTCATAAAATTCTCTGGTCGGATCATAGGACACATTGATGATCTCCACATGATTTTTATCTTTTGTATTGTTTCCCGATACTGCAAAAGTTCCTGCCAGTACCACTGCTGCCAGTGTGATACAGACACCTGCAATGCGTTTTCTTTTCATGATCTGTGTACTCCTTTACAACCACATTTTTATTTGGAAATCTTTTTCCCACCAATGTAACTGCTTCATTTCGCTGTCAAATCATACCTGTTCTTTCCGTTTACTGTGGTTCTGTAATTTTTTTATTTGAATTGAATACATTAAACCATATTATTCCCATTAATTAAATAGGAATATCTGAAAACGTTTTCACGCAATACTCTGGTCATAGCGTAACCGCATCCTGTCTGTCACTATATCTGCGCATCCGCAACACTCAGATACAATAATCGCTCCACATACTGTCCTCCACACTGCTGCAGCTGTTCCGTATCATCAGTCTGCCTTCCAGCTCCATTCGCACAATACCGGAATGCCCGCCCTTCAGCCGGTCCAGCAGCAGGTATAATGCAAATTTTCCCATATCCTCCTTGGGCAGGCTCACCGTTGTCAGCATCGGTCTGGTAAACTGTGCCTCCTGTATATCATCGCTGGATATGATCGAAGGCATATAATACCGGTTCCGAAATTTATTCAGGCACTTCAGCATTCCGATCGCCGAAATATCATTGGCACAGTAGATTCCGGTTGGCATGTCGTCCGACTGAAAGAACTTTTCCATAGCCTCGTAGCCCTCGGCCTCAGTCTGCTTTGTTTCGATAACATACTCCGGTATCACATCCAGATCATACTTCTTCAGTGTTTCCAGATACCCGTTATACCGGTCCTCGCTGTGACACTGGCCAATATAACCGATATTTTTGTGCCCCAAGGAGATCAGATATTCCACTGCCGCTGCTGCGATCTTTTTCCCATCGCAAAGGACCTCATCCACTTCATAATTGGTAGAATTCCGGTTCACCGATACCACACTCTTATACTTCTTATTCAGCTTCTTCAAAGCCTCTTTATTACATCTGCCGATGATGATCAGTCCGTCCCTTTTCCCTTCCACCTCATCATACATTCCGTCGATCAGCCGGTCCAGATTCTCCCTTCGGCACTTCCGGTCATCGGAAAACACAGACATATACCATACTTTGGAAAGAATACAGTTTTTATCATGGATCTCACTTTCGATCACCCGAAGGAGCTCCGCAAAAAACGGATCCGTTGTGGAAGAATCGGTTCTTGTCATCAGGATATTGATGTACCAGGTTTTCTCCTGCTTTGCGGAAACGCCTTTTTTCAGATTCCGGGCCGCCTCGTTGGGCACATAATTCATCTCGATAGCTGTCTTCCATATCTTATCCCTGAGTCCGGGAACAGAACATTTATAATTGGGATTATTCAAAACTCTGGAAACCGTCGCCGGTGAAACCCCTGCCTTTTCTGCAATCTTCTTGATGGACATGTACCCGTCCCCTCCCTCTAAAAAAAGTCTGCCCGCTGCCAGTCCTGTACGCTGCTCAACGTCATCTATGTAACTCAGCATCATCAGTGTAACAGAATTTTTTATCATTCCTTATTTCATAGTAATTAAATATGTTTTATATGATAATAAGAGTTTTGAAAAAAGTCAATCTTATTTTGTGAAAACGTGTTCTTTTTTTGCCTGCAATATATAAAAACAGACTGAGAACCTGATATATATTCTTATCAAGCTCCAGTCTGTTTTGCGTGCTCAAACATATAAGATATAACTATGAGTAAATAACAAATGCTGATTACTAATATCCTTTGAATTATTTAACCGTTACCTTACAGGTCAGTTTTTTGGAACCACTCTGAACGGTAATGGTTGCAGTTCCTTTTTTGATGCCTTTTACAACACCTTTGGATGTGACCGTTCCCCCATTTTCCAATTCACATTTATACTAAAATTATAAATTTCCCATCACATTTAATCAAACTTTGTTTAGAATATTTTCGTCATATTTTGTCTGTTTACAGACATTTTTTAACATTTTTTCTACTATAAAAACCTGGCAGCTGCACATGTGAAACCTTTTGTACCTGCTTTATTACCAAAATACCAAAAATACGACGCACAGTTATTCAAAATAAATATCTGTACTTTCTTCTCCTGTTCATAATAATCTCAAATACTCTTTCTTTATATTCCTGCGGATAATAACTTTCCATATCCAATATTTCTTTTACGTCTTTTTTAGTAAATTCCAGACTTATCTGCTGACCATACAATTCTTCCGCAATCTCGATCTGCTCATCAAAATCTTCACACAGAGTTTTCGATCGTGCCTCCTCCATCAGATTATTTATGTTTTCTTCCATCGGATAATCCATCTGTATATCTGATAGCAGTCCTGCACCGTTATCAAATATTGGACATAAATGATATTTTTCTTCTGCATCCATTAAAACTCCAATATTATGCATATGCCGATCTTCATTCATAAAAAATGTATCAATTGCCAGGATCTTACTCATATACTTTCCAAAATCGCTAATTCCCGTAATGCGTTCCGTCTGATCTACTATAAATTCCAGTCTTTCCGAATGTTCTGGAATCGTGAATAATTTTTTATAAAGACTTTCATTATAAAATCCATAAAAAAGTCTTTCTAATGTAATAAGCTGCCATCCCTCAGGCAAAAAATTTTCACTTTTACATCCCAGATATTTTCTTCTCTTATAACTAATCTCTTCTGTTTTATATAAAACATACTCTTCCTGTTTCAGTGAAGATTTTTCCAACAAACGTGAAACAACATATTCCACCAATCCCTCATATCCCATATAATCAGCTTTATACCATACATTGTTCCTGCACCATTTCAATTGGTTTCCTTTTGACGATTGTCTGTCATTTGTTTTGATATCCTGTTCAAAAAGCTGCACCATCTTTACCTCTCAATCCTGATCCAGAAATCATCCTCTGCCATTCTTCCTTCGGTCTTTTCTATGATCATAAACGGATCATAGAATGGCAGATTCAAATCTTCTAATACCAATTTTATTTTGTCTCGTTGTCTCGGGAAACAACGAGATTCCAGAAATTCCTCGTATTCTTCAAAGGTTGGTTTTTCATTTCGGCCAAATGCTTTTTTAATAAAATTGTTTGTATAATTATATATTTTTACTTTTCTGCCTCTCTCATCCACATCAATAATCGTACATATTTCACTCTTAAACATGTACCATAAGCGTATCGGATATTCTTTTTCCGGCACGCGGAGGTTTTCCTCTATCTGAGGATACTCGTTTAAAATATGAACTAATGTCGTAACCGGTCCTGTAATATCCCGATTTTCACTTTCCCATCTTTCTATTGTTTTCTGAGATACATTTACTAACTTTGCAAAATCTTTTTGTGTAAGCTTCAATTTCTTCCTTAAAATTCGTATATCTTCTGCCCGTATCGAATGTTTCACAGCATATCCTGTCATTTTAGATTCCCCCTTTTCTATTAATATACCCTTATTTTAAGGGTATAACAAGCTATTTTATTCCTTATTTTAAGTGTTTCTATATTTATAAAAAACCCGGCAGCTGCACATGTGATAACTCTCCATGTTTCATCTGCCGGGCTTCTGTTTTTATTTTCTTTTGTATTCTTTCACTGTTATGGCGATTTTACGTACGCCTGCTTCATCGTTACTTCACCGTTATCTTACAGTTTAGTTTTTTCGCTCCGCTCTGCACGGTGATCACGGCCGTCCCTTTTCGGATTCCCTTTACAACACCTTTGGAATTTACCGTAGCGATCCTGCGATCCGAGGAACGGAAAAGAATCTTTTCGTCGCTGTAATACGGCACGGTCACTGCCTGGATCGTATATGTTTTTCCACGAAGTATGGTTTTTGTTTTGGGCACGCCGGTCATCTTTGCGGTCCTTACTGCGGCAGTATTGTTCAAAAAACGGAACCCATTTTTCTTTGCGTAAGTCTGAGCAGTAGAACCCTTTTTTCCGGCAATGACAAAAGTTTTATTTTTTCCACTATTGAAATTATAGCCGATCGCTTCTTTTTCTATCACTGTTTTACTGTTGAGGATCGTAATCTTTTTCATTGCCAGGCAATCATAAAAAGCATGGCTTCTGATCTTTTTCACACTGGCAGGTACTGTAATATTCCCCAGTTTTCGACAATTACTGAATACACCGTTCCCGATCTCTGTAAGCTTCTTCGGCAACGACACCTTTCTGAGATCTGGACAAAAAGAAAACGCACCTTCACCAATAACCGTAACACTGTCCGGAAAGCTTACTCCTGTCAAACCGCAATGCCGAAAGGCCGCTCTTTCTATCCTGGAAACGCCCTGTCCAAGCGTAACCTTTTTCAGCTTCATATCCGCCTCAAATAACGATTCCGGTAATATTTTCACACTTCCCGGAATGCTGACAGATTCCAGATTGTTACAGTAACTGAAAGCATATTCATCAATTTTTGTCACAGTTTTCGGTACATCCAGGCTCATAAGCTTACTCTGGTAAAAAGCATATGCACCAATGCTTTTCAGTCCATCAGGAAGCTTGATCCTGGTGATCGCAGTATCTCCAAATGCTCTTACTCCAATACTCCGCAGAGTTCCCGGCAACGAAATCCTCTTCATATTTCTGCAGTCTGAAAAGGTTCTGTCACCGATTCCCGTGATCCCAGATGCAACGGTTACCGTTTTTATCGTTGCTGATCTGTATGAAAAATCATCGGTAACCTTAACCTCCCCTTTTCCCTGTATCTGCAGGTTTCCATTGGAGTACAACCGGTAAACAGCTTTGCTTCCACAGGAGCCCTTCGCAACAAGCTTTGCAGTGCTCTGCACACCTGCTGCCGATGCTTCCTGTGCATATTCAGCCGCATAACCAGTCTGTGCATGTACAGCCACAGAAGATACACAGGACCCTGTCAGGATCATTGCCGTTGATAACAGTATTGCGATTTTTTTCCCAAACATAAAAGCTCCCTCCCTGAGAATCGATCGGATATCCACGATCTTCTCCCATGTAGCAACAAAAGGACCGACATACATCCGGTCCTCATGTTCATCATTTAGAATCTGTTGGTTAATCCAACCACATACATATCTTCTTTATATTCCGGAATCTTCACAAGAAGTCCTTCTGCAGTATCTTCAGTTTCTACCTTCACTGCCGGATCAAATGGTCTCAGCGCTCCGTGATAGCCCTTGATCAGGAATTCATTGGCGCCTTCCTTCAGATGATCTGCAAACACATTCAGATTTCCGTCTTTCTGTGTATAATGGAGCTCGATTCCACTCTCAAGCAGCTCAGATTCACGGTCACTGCAGCGTGTTCCGTAAATACCGTCATGGTTTACCTTCAGCCATGCACCCAGGATCTTCAGTCTTCTTACCTGCTCCTCCGGGATAGTTCCATCTGCCTTCGGGCCGATGTTCAGGAGAAGATTTCCGTTATTTGCCACTGTTCCGACAAGAAATGAGATCAGATCCGGAACAGAGATCAGCTTGTCATCGCCTTCGTTGGCATTATAACCGAAGGATAAGCCCATTCCACGGCACATCTCCCATTTCTCATTTCTGTTTACAGAACCGGATTTATATTCCTTAGTAAGGAAATCGTGATAACGTCCGTTGAAACGGTCATTTACCACACCCTCCGGAACCTTATTGTAATAATGTGCAAAGAAATACGGCATCATCTCTTCACTCTGTGTCGGCCATCCGATATCATTCCAGAACACACTCGGTGCATAATCATCTACAAGCTCTTTCATCTGATTATAGGAATAATCTGCATATGCAAATGTCGGGCTGGCTGTTCCAAACAGATCATCATCCTCAAAAATAGGATCGTTTGCATACTGCCAGTCGATCAGTCCGGAATAATACAGACCCATGCGGATTCCTGCGTCACGGACAGCTTCTGTCAGCTCACCGGTGATATTTCTCTTCGGTCCCATTTCTACGGAATTGAAATGTGTATATTTACTTGGGAACAGGCAGAATCCGTCATGATGCTTGGTTGTCAGAACAACATACTCCGCACCTGCTTCTTTGAAGATCTCTGCCCACTGCTTCGGATCCCAGTTTTCAGCTTTCCACATAGGAATAAAATCTTCGTATTTGAAATCTTTTCCGTATTTTTCTATATGATGCTTATATGTAGGGCCTTTTCCAATGTTCAGAGAATTGTAATACCATTCTGCATACGGATTATCCGCAAACCATTCCTTGGAATCAACCTCTCCCAGCTCCCATGTATGCGGTGCAAATGCCGGCACGGAATAAATTCCCCAATGGATAAAAATTCCAAATTTACAATCCTCATACCATTTTGGAACTGTGTGTGCATTTACAGAGTTCCAGTTTCCTGTGAATCTTACATCTCCCATAATTAAAATACCTTATCCTTTCTGTCCTTTCAAAAAGACATTATAATTTACTCGCTTCCCCCAACAGCTATTCTACTGTGATCTTCAATACCACCGGCATATCTCCCGCCTCAATAACCCCTCTTCCGCAGGAAATATCCAGTTCTTTATTTCTCGCAAATGCCGGATGCAGATCTGTTCCGAGGATCTCAATATCCCGGATCGTGGATTTCAAAAGCTTCATATCATTGCCAAGAGCTTTGATATGGATCTCTCCATCCTCCGGCCAGTGCAGAACAGTCGCATAAATATGATTGCTCTTACTTGTAAAACGGATATCCTCAGAAGTAAAGTGCTTATCATAGGTATCCGTGAAATGTCCTTCCGGAACCACCGTCGGTCCCTCTCCGAATATCTTCCAGTATCTGGTTCCGTATATCGCCTCTCCGTTTACCTTCAGCCATTTTCCCATTTCTCTCAGGCTATGTGCATCCTCTTCCGGAATTGTTCCATCCGGCTTCGGTCCGATATTAAGAAGAAGTGCACCATTTTTGCTGACTACATCGATCAGATCCAGCACTACATCGGAAGGCTTCTTATAATCATTTCCAATGGTATAGCACCAGGAATTCTTAGCTACAGACGTATCATTCTGCCACAGATCCGGTGTGATATGGTCTAACTGACCTCTTTCCAGATCATTGACTGCGCTGCCGTAAACATATGCGTCAAATTTGGCATCAATGGCTGTTTCTTTTCCCCACTGTGCAGAACGGTTGTAATAATATGCTGCAAATTTACGAAGATACGGTTTCCATGCATACTGCTGGATCCACCAGTCAAAATACACGATGGATGGCTGATATTTATCCACGATCTCGCAGGTGCGGACAAGCCAGTCCTGCATATGCTCCTCTGTCGGAGGATTGTCATAAATATCACTCATATCTCTGGTGATTCCTGCTGCCGGCCCATAAAGATCCGCATATTCCGGATCATTGACATCAGCCTCCGGGATCTGACGACCTCCATTAAAGAACCAGTAATGCTCTGCTCTGTGAGAAGAAGCACCGAGAACCATTCCCTCTTTCTCAACCTCTGTCTTCAGCTCTCCGAGAATATCTCTTTTCGGTCCCATCTCAGCAGCGTTCCAGCGACAAAGGTCACTTGCATACATCTGAAATCCATCGTGATGCTCCGCTACCGGAACTACGAATTTCGCCCCCGCCTCTTTAAATAAGGCCGCCCATTCCTTCGGATCAAACTTCTCAGCCTTAAACTGAGGAATAAAATCCTTGTAGCCGAATTTATCCAGAGTTCCGTATTTCTCTGTATGATGCAGGTTCTCCTTAGAGCCTTTCACATACATATTTCTGGGATACCATTCATTTCCGAAAGCCGGAACACTGTAAACACCCCAGTGGATAAAAATTCCGAATTTATCTCTTGCATACCACTTCGGCGTAGGATGCTCACAGAGAGAATCCCAGGTATCCGTGTACGGTCCCTGTGCGATCACCTCATCGATCAGAGAAAGGTATTCTTCTTTTTTCATCTGTTCGTCCTCTTTACATCTTTTATTTATATTGTATGGATGTCTCTATGTTATCATCAAACCTTTTGGTTGTATATGCCCAACAATCCACAAATAAAACGTTTCGTTTTTATACAAAACATACAACAAAAAAAAGACCTTGATGATGTTTTTGTTCCAACTTCATCAAAGTCTTTTCTTTTTTACATAATATTCTCTTCGATCACCTTTTCGATCCGTCTCTTCACTTCTTCTGCGAGCTCTGTGGTATGCATATCTTTGTATTCCTCATAATACATCGGAGGAAGGATATGCACCTGTACGGTGATCCTCTCTGTAGAACCGGTATCAAAAGCCTTAAAGGAATCGATCAGTGCAACCGGAACGATCGGGCATTTCGTCTTGGTGGCAGTCTTGAAGCTGCCGCCCTTGAACGGTCCCGGATGATTTCCGTTTTTACTTCTGGTTCCCTCCGGAAAGATCAGATAATTACGACCAGCCTTCACTTCCCGTATTACATTGACAATGACCTGCATGGACTGCTTCAGGTCTTCCCTGTCAATGATAAAGGCCTTCATACAGGCAAAAACCTGCTTCAGAAAAGGAATCTCTCCAACTTCCTTCTTGGCAACTACCGAAAAAGGAACCGGGCATGCCCGGATGATCGCCAGCACATCAAACAGTCCCTGGTGATTCGGAAAAAACATAAATCCCTTTTCTTTTGGGATATTTTCAGCTCCATGCACATCAATATGGATATTTCCGCCTTCGATGGCATGCTCATCTACCAGTCTCAGGAATGCGTATTTCTTCTCTTCCGGATAATCATCTGTATGCGCTGCATACCAGCAAAGCTTGATCCACCAGTAAGGAACAAAGACTATATTTCTGAGCACCATCAGCAAAATCCGCTTCATTCTTACATCCTCCCGCCTCTGCTTTATCCGTTCAGTTTCCCTGCGATCTTATCCTCGTATCCCGGATTCTTTTTCAGAAAAACCTCATAAGCCTTTGTATAATCTGTATAGGTTTTCGTAGTCATAAATTTCTGATAATCCTTGGCAGCCTGCTGGCTGATCTTATCTGAAATCTCAGAAGGCGCATACAGATAATACTTTTTGTCCTGGACCTTTACAAGATAGGTACTGATACATGGATATTCCTGCTCGTTCTCCAGAACAAGATTATAGCGGATATAAACATAAGAATAATTTTTGTTTTCAGAAATGGAGCCACAGCTGTCGATATTTACATCCTTTACTCCATGGGCCTGAAAATATTTTATCGTGGAGGAAATCTCTGTTTTCGCCTCATCCGATAACTTATCCGCACTGTAACAGCTCTGCATCTTTTTATTCTTGCCTGCTGCTGCCGCTTTGATGTAGCCTTCCACAACCCCCTCCGGAGTTCTGTGGCTGATCTTTCCGCAACCTCTGGCCGCCAGAACGATCACCAGCAGGATCAGAATGATCCCCGCCAGTGTCGCAATGTGGACAAAATTCAGTTTTTTATTAGAGTATTTCAGCTTCTTTACTGATTTTTTTCTGCGTTTTTTCTTTGTCGTCGTCATGACTTATCCTCGACCTTATTCCTCTTCACTGCCTGTGACAGTTTCCTCTGCAGAGCCTTCTTCGTTATCGCCGGTTTCTCCGTCAGCTTTTTCGGTAGTTGTATCTGCTTCCGGATCTTTATCTCTTACCTTGGCGATACTTGCAACGGTTACACCCTCTGTAAGATTGATCATCTTCACACCGGAGGTGATCCTTCCAAGAACAGAGATATCCGCACACTGCAGACGGATAATGATACCCTCTGTAGTGATCATCATGATCTCGTTCTCTTCGTTGACAGCCTTGGCGCCAACAACATTTCCGGTCTTCTCGGTGATCTTGTAGCACTTCACACCCTTACCGCCACGGTTCTGGACAACGAACTCACTCATAGCTGTACGTTTGCCCATTCCGTTCTCGGAAACTACAAGCAGATAATCTCCCTGAGTGTTCAGCTGCATGGCAACAACTTCATCACCGTCAGTAAGATTCATACCTCTTACTCCCATGGACGCACGGCCTGTGCTGCGGACATCCGTTTCCTTAAAGCGGATACACTGTCCGTCCCTGGTCACAAGAATAATATCTTTATTATTATCAGTAGCCTTAACCTCGATCAGCTCGTCATCATCACGAAGAACGATTGCTGTAAGACCTGTCTTACGGACATTCTCGTAATCCTTGATCGGAGTTTTCTTCACAAGGCCTTTCTTGGTGGCCATCATCAGATAATGCCCCTCTTCATATTTACGAAGCGGGATCACAGCTGTGATCTTTTCTCCCGGTGCAAGCTGCAGAAGATTGATGATCGCAGTTCCTCTGGCTGTACGACCAGCCTCCGGGATCTCATATACCTTCAGTCTGTATACACGTCCTGTATTAGTAAAGAACATGAGATAATGGTGCGTTGTCGTCATCAGAAGCTCTTCGATATAGTCATCCTCAATCGTCTGCATACCCTTGATTCCTCTGCCGCCACGGTTCTGGCTGCGGAAGTTGTCAACGGTCATACGCTTGATATAACCAAGCTTTGTCATTGCGATCACTGTATTTTCTCTCGGGATCAGATCCTCTGTAGAGATATCATATACATCGTATCCGATGGAAGTCTTTCTGTCATCGCCGTATTTCTCTGCAATGGCAAGGATCTCCTCTCGGATCACCCGGAGAAGGAGCTTGCGGTCAGCAAGGATTGCCTGGAACTTGCGGATCTTCTCCATAAGCTCTGCATACTCAGCCTCCAGCTTCTCTCTTTCCAGACCTGTCAGTGCACGGAGACGCATATCCACGATCGCCTGTGCCTGCACATCTGTCAACTCAAAACGGTCGATCAGCTCCTGCTTGGCGATCTGTACGTTGCGGGAACCACGGATGATGCGGATCACTTCGTCAATATTATCAAGTGCCTTCAGAAGGCCCTCCAAAATATGGGCTCTCTCCTGTGCCTTATTAAGATCATACTGTGTTCTTCTGCGAACTACATTCTCCTGATGCTCCAGATAGTACTCCAGCATCTCTTTCAGGTTCAGAACCTTCGGTTCCATACTTCCATGATTTGGAACAAGAGAAAGCATGATCACACCAAAAGTATCCTGCAGCTGTGTATGCTTGTAAAGCAGATTCAGGATCACGTTGGCATTGGCATCCTTACGAAGATCAATACAGATTCGCATACCCTCACGGCTGGAATGGTCGTTCAGGTCTGTGATCCCGTCGATCTTTTTGTCACGGACAAGCTCTGCGATCTTCTCGATCAGACGTGCCTTGTTTACAAGGTACGGGAGCTCGGTAACCACGATACGGGATTTACCGTTTGGCAAAGTCTCGATATTCGTCACCGCACGGACACGGATCTTGCCACGTCCGGTACGGTAAGCTTCCTCGATCCCTCTCGTTCCGAGGATGGTCGCTCCTGTAGGGAAATCCGGTCCCTTTACGATCTCAAGAAGCTCCTCCATAGCTGTTTCTCTGTCTTCTTCTACAATGTTATCAATGATCTTAACAACTGCATTGATAGTTTCACGAAGGTTATGCGGCGGAATATTGGTTGCCATACCTACCGCAATACCTGTAGTACCGTTTACTAAAAGGTTCGGAAAACGTGCCGGAAGTACAACCGGCTCACGCTCTGTTTCATCAAAGTTCGGCTGAAAATCAACCGTATCCTTGTTGATGTCAGCAAGCATCTCCATGGATATCTTGCTGAGACGTGCCTCTGTATATCGCATGGCAGCCGCACCGTCACCATCCACGGAACCAAAGTTTCCATGCCCGTCAACCAGCGGATATCTTGTGGACCATTCCTGAGCCATATTGACCAGCGCACCATAGATGGAGCTGTCACCGTGCGGATGATATTTACCCATGGTATCACCGACAATACGCGCACATTTTCTGTGTGGCTTGTCAGGACCATTATTCAGCTCGATCATAGAGTACAGAACTCGACGCTGTACCGGCTTCAGACCGTCTCTTACATCAGGCAAAGCTCGTGAGGCGATAACACTCATGGCATAGTCGATGTAAGATTCCTTCATCGTTTTTTCCAGATCCACTTCGTGGACTTTGTCAAAAATATTATCTTCCATTCTTCTTTATTCTCCTAGATATCAAGATTCTTAACGAATCTTGCATTTTCTTCGATAAATTCACGTCTTGGCTCTACCTTGTCTCCCATAAGAGTGGTAAATGTCAGATCGATCTCAGATGTGGCAGCTTCGTCCATGGTCACACGGAGAAGGATTCTCTTCTCAGGGTCCATAGTAGTCTCCCAGAGCTGCTCGGCATCCATCTCACCCAGACCTTTATAACGCTGGATCTTATTGTTTCCGTCACGTCCGATCTCGGTAAGGATATTGTTCAGCTCATCATCGTCATATGCATACCATACCTTTTTGTTCTTCTCCACTTTATAGAGAGGAGGCTGCGCCAGGTATACATATCCCTGCTTGATCAGCTCCGGCATGAAACGATACAGGAAGGTCAGAAGCAGTGTTGCGATATGCGCACCGTCAACATCGGCATCGGTCATAATGATGATCTTGTGATAACGAAGCTTGGAAATATCAAAATCCTCATGGATTCCGGTTCCGAAGGCAGTGATCATTGCCTTGATCTCTTTGTTTCCGTAAATCTTATCCAGACGTGCCTTCTCAACATTCAGGATCTTACCACGCAGCGGAAGGATTGCCTGTGTGGCACGGTTTCTCGCTGTCTTGGCAGAACCGCCCGCGGAATCTCCCTCTACGATATAGATCTCACAGTTCTCCGGATTCTTGTCAGAACAGTCTGCAAGCTTTCCAGGAAGTGACATGCTGTCCAGTGCGGATTTTCTTCTTGTAAGGTCACGTGCCTTTCTGGCTGCCTCTCTGGCTCTCTGTGCAAGAACAGATTTCTCAACGGTAGCCTTGGCAACTGCAGGATTCTGCTCCAGGAAAATCTCCAGCTGTTTACTTACAACACTGTCTACCGCACCTCTTGCCTCACTGTTTCCAAGCTTCTGCTTGGTCTGACCCTCAAACTGCGGATTCTCGATCTTAACACTGACGATCGCAGTCAGGCCCTCACGGATATCATCACCGCTTAAGTTCGGCTCACTGTCCTTGAGAAGCTTGTTCTTACGTGCATAATCATTAAATGTATTGGTGATCGCATTACGGAAACCGGTAATGTGTGTACCGCCCTCCGGTGTATTGATATTGTTTACAAAGCCATAGGTGTTCTCTGTATAGGAGTCATTATGCTGCAGCGCAACCTCTACAGACACGCCGTCCTTCTCACCCTCACAGTAAATGATCTCCGGGTAAAGAGCCTCCTTGCTTCTGTTCAGGTAGCTTACAAACTCACGGATACCCCCCTCATAGTGGAATACCTTCTCGCGCTCCTGACCCTCTCTCTTATCCTCCAGAACGATACGAAGACCCTTAGTCAGGAAAGCCATCTCACGAAGTCTCTGTTTCAGGATATCATAATCATAAACAGTCTCCTCAAAGATCTCCTTGTCCGGAAGGAAATAAACCTTCGTTCCTGAAAGCCCCGGATCACAGTCACCTACCACCTTCAGCGGGTACATAGTCTTGCCACGCTCATATCTCTGTTTGTATTCCTTACCCTCTCGGTAGATGATAACCTCCAGCCATTCGGAAAGTGCATTTACAACAGATGCACCAACACCGTGAAGACCACCGGAAACCTTATATCCTCCACCGCCGAACTTACCGCCTGCGTGAAGAATGGTAAATACAACCTCAACTGCCGGAATACCAGCCTTATGATTGATACCAACCGGAATACCACGACCATTATCTGTAACTGTAATGGAATTATCCGGATTGATATCTACATGGATCTCCGTACAAAAACCAGCCAGTGCTTCATCGACTGCGTTATCCACGATCTCATATACGAGATGATGAAGTCCACGGCTGGAGGTACTTCCGATATACATTCCAGGCCTCTTACGTACGGCTTCCAGTCCTTCCAGGATCTGGATCTGATCCGCGCCGTATTCTGTATTCTCTGCGCCCATGTCATTCCTCCTGTTCTTGTCGTCCGGACGTGTTTGAAAATTCATTTCTGCAGAACCATAGCAGCTTCAGAAATCATTACATCAAATCCTGAGCAAGATAAACTGATCTGTTAATTTCAGGAAATACTGTATTTTCATTTTGCAGAAAGCAATTCTCAAACCCGCTCCGGAAGTGTCATTTATACCTGTAAAATAAATATTTTTTACATACGAATACAGAGTTTATTATAGCACAAAAAAGCCTGTATTTCCACGCAAAATCATAGGAAATACAGTCAAAAAAGTATCTTATTAAATGCAATCCCAAAACATAGCACAATATGCTCTTAAAACATATGGAATATTCAGCTACTCCGGCAAAAGCCCAAATTCCTTTAACAATTTCTTCTGGTATTCCGGATCTGATGCCGATCTTATAATATCAGACGTCCTCCCCAGCTCAGCAAGGCAGAGGATCAAACTGTTAATACTATGTTCTCCCCGCTGCATTCCCTGCTGCATTCCCTGCTGCATTCCCTGTTGCATTCCCCGCTGCATTCCATCCTTTATTCCATCCTGCATTCCAATTCCATACCCTTCATCATAGCCAGCCTGTAAACTTTTTCTTATCTTTTCCTCGATCTGATCCTGTATGATCCGATTTAATGCTTCACACATACAATCCGCCTCCCTGAATTTTTCTTCATTAGCCCTTACGATCATCTGCATAACTGATTCGTACAAAGGATTTTTCTGCTTTTCTCTGTATTCATTGAGAAGTCGTTTCATATCTTCCTTATCTTTTATTCTATCAGTCAGACTTCTCAGCCACAGATTTTTCTTCTTTGACAACTGCTCTGTTACAATGACCTGGATTGGGATCTTAGATCCTGTTACGTAATAAATTCCTTCTTCCATCTTTTTTACCCGGCATTTCCAAAACTCCCTCAAATGACGGAGCATCTTCCGGGGATATGCCCTACTTACCAAAGAGATTGTAATCTCCTCAATTGGGATTTCATCCTCAGTTACCGTATCTGCTTTATAAAAAAAGGCATATCCACACACCTTATAAAAATCATTGATGCTTATATAATCCGTCGGACTCTTATATTCAATGATATTATATTTTCGGAAGATCCTTCCTATGTTTTTATTAATGGGGATATCTGATTTCTTTTTGATCACAAGCGCATCGATCTCCATTGGTTTCGTCCCAAGCTGATGCTCATTCTCAAAAATCAGATTCTCCCTTTCTGCCTCCAGTTCTATCTGGATATCAGCAAAAAATGCAGGATGCCACTGCCGCAGGTTAGAGCTGTTTGTTCTGTTATTGTTTACGATCATACACGACTCCTCTGTTTTGATCTCAAGGAGCCTCATCTGAAAACTCCTGCTGAAAAATGGAAAAAAGCATGAATTTTCTGAGATGACAGGCAATCTGCCTGATATATGAAATGTAATAGAAAAATAAGATTATTTTTAGAAAATATGCTTTTACAGCATTTCCATAGAATCCCGGAACTGCTTTTTATTTTTGATAAGATCAGCTTACCACAATATGGTCTATACTGCAAGCAAATCATTTCGACAAAATCCGCACAGTACTTTTTATTACCACAAAAAAAAGCCACATACGTTCCCAAAAATCCTTGGTCACAGTATGCAGCTTATTCAATCATCCACGATCACGTTACCTACGATCCGTACCACAATTACACCTGATCATTCAGCAGAATCTTCTCCATCCAGAAGCGCCTTATAAATATCCCGCTTGGAAACACCACGATCCTTGGCAGCAAGCTTCATGGCATCCTTCCTGGAATTCCCCTGCTGCTCATACATCGCCACATGCTCCGCAATGGAAATCTCCTCCCAGGAAGCACGCTTCTCCGCCTCCATCTCACTGCGGCTCCTGCCCTCGATCACAAGAACACACTCACCCAGCGGCTTCTCATCTTTATAAAAATCCATCAGATCATCGATCGTAGTCCGGAATGCCGTCTCATGCTTCTTGGTCAGCTCTCTGCAAAGAGTCATCCGGCGGTTGCCAAGCGCCTCTCTGAGCTCACCAAGAGTCCGTACAAGCCTGTGAGGTGCCTCATACAGAATAATAGTCCTGGTTTCACAGGAAAGCTCCTCCAGGATCGTTTTTCGTTCTTTCTTATCCGCCGGAAGAAAAGCCTCGAAAGCAAAACGCCTGGTATGCAGGCCTGACAAAGTCAGAGCAGTGATACAGGCAGCAGGACCCGGAAGTGAAGTCACTTCAATTCCGGCTTCATAACACATGGCGGCAAGCTCCTCCCCGGGGTCTGAGATACCCGGAGTACCTGCATCTGTGATCAACGCAATGTTTGTACCCGCCAGCAGCTTTTCCACGAGGACATGGCCCTTATCGATCTTATTGTATTCGTGGTAGCTGGTCATGGGGGTTTTTATATCAAAATGATTCAGAAGTTTTATGCTGTTGCGGGTATCCTCCGCAGCGATTAAGTCCACTTCCCGAAGGGTTCTTAGTACTCGAAGGGTGATGTCTTCGAGGTTTCCTATGGGGGTGGCGCATAAGTATAGTTTTCCGTTTTGTTTCATATTTGCCTCTTTTCTCGCTTGACCGCGGGGAGTTGTTTTCCACTTGGCCGTGGGGGAGTTGTTTTGCTTAACCGCGGGGGGATATTCCGCTTAACCGCGGGGGATATTCCGCTTGACCGCGGGGGTTTGTTTAAGTTTGGGAACTTTGAAAACCGCAAAGGGGCCGCAAAGCCGCGCCCCCTCTGCACACCCCTTGGGCTTTTTTTAAGTAGTGCAAGGGATTCGTTGTTCTTATTTGTTGACTTGTGTCTGTATGCTTCGGTATTCAGCGCACTACGCTGTGCCGATGTTGTTTTATTTCTTCACTTTCTCTGTGATTCACTTCCGGCAAGATGCCTGTATTCTTCGGTACTCAGCGCGCCACGCTGTGCCGATGTTGTTTTATTTCTTCACTTTCTCTGTGGTTCACTTTCGGCAAGATGTCTGTATTCTTCGATACTCAGCGCACTATGCGTTGCGATCTCTCGCTTTGAATCTCAGCCTGCCTCCCCTCGCCGTCCCTTCACCAACCGAAGTACCACAGCCACCACTACCTCCCAGCCATCCAGCGCAGCGCCGATGGCCCAAAACCTCCCGAGTAGCCTCCCAATCTCTCACAACCAAACAACCAACCAGGCAGCCACCCTAAGCCACAATATCACAACATTCACACCATCCGATACAACTCCAAAACATCCTCCGTATAAACCCCAGGCCGCTCATAAACCACCAGCGGCCGCTCAACCCGGATCCTGGAATTCCCGCCCTTACAAGCCTCGATCAACACCATATTCGGCTCCTTATCAATAAAAGGATACACCAGCTGCATCCTCTTAGGCTCCAGCTTATACTTCGTCAAAGTCGCCATCAGCTCCACCAGCCGAAACGGCCTGTGCACCAGAAAAAACCGCCCCCGGTCCTTCAGGACCCGGGCAGCCTGACAAGCCACATCATCAAACGAACACAAAATCTCATGCCTCGCGATCGCCTTCGGAAGATGCGGATTCGTCAACCCATGCTGCCCGATCATATACGGCGGATTACACGTCACCACATCAAAAGAAGCCGCCCCAAAAATCCCGGCAGCCTCCCTGATATCACCCTCAACGATCCGAACCCTGTCCTCAAGACCATTATACCTCACACTACGGTCAGCCATCTCCGCACACTCATGCTGGATCTCCAGCCCCGTGAAATGCTCCCCATCCGTACGATCAGAAAGCAAGATCGGAATGATCCCCGTACCGGTCCCCATATCCAGCGCAACCTCACCCCTCTTCACCCGGGCAAAGCCAGACAACAGAACCGCATCCATCCCAAAGCAAAACTTCTTCGGATCCTGGATCACAAACAACCCATTCTGAAGATCATCCACACGCTCACCGCAATAAACCAGATCACTTCTCATTCGGCTTCGAATCTCCCTTTTTAACCTCTTTCTCCTCGTGGTCAGCAGAACCACCCTTACCCTTTTTTCTCTTAGGGCGGAACCTCAGATCACGGACCGGAAACTCCTGGATCTCCTTCTCGTCATTCACCTCAACCACGATCTTAACCATCTGCCTGAGAACATTCACACTCTGGACCGTACCCGAAACACCCTGCGGCGTCGTTACCATATCACCGATACCCGGAAGATTCCGGTTCAGCTCCTCATAAGTCTCCTGCTCATTCTTCAGACAGCACATCAGACGACCACAGACACCAGAAATCTTCGTCTGGTTCAGAGAAAGATTCTGCTCCTTCGCCATCTTGATGGAAACCGGCGCAAACTCCGAAAGATACGTATGACAGCAAAGCGTCCTTCCACAGATACCAATACCGCCAAGGATCTTCGTCTCATCACGGACACCGATCTGACGAAGCTCGATCCTGGTCTTAAACACAGACGCCAGATCCTTAACCAGCTGCCGGAAATCAATACGGCCATCCGCTGTAAAATAAAACAGCACCTTGTTATTATCAAAGGTATACTCCGCATCGATCAGCTTCATATCAAGCCCATGCTCACGGATCTTCTTCTTACAGATCTTAAAAGCCTCTTTCTCCTTCTGGCGGTTCTCAGCCTCATGATCCTCGTCCTCCTTCGTTGCAACACGGAGAACCTCCTTCAGCGGATGGACCACCTCGTCCTCCTTCACGCTGCGCGGCTCCAGGACAACACGGCCATACTCCACACCACGGGCAGTCTCCACGATCACATGATCGCCGACCTTCACCTTATAATTCTTAGGATTAAAATAATAAATCTTACCAACGTTACGAAATCTGACTCCAACTACCTTTTCCATTCTATTTCTCCCTAATTGTCAGGAACAGGAGCTCCAAGGCAAGTTCGAGATTAACATTGGCACGGAGACGCACCTTCGTCTTCTCCAGTGCCTCAAGGATTTTTTCGATATTCTCATAAGAACGCTCGCTGGCCTGCTCTCTGATAAAATTAATCTCCTGTTTAAAAACCAGGTTGTCAATTTCCCTTGTTGCCTTAAACATCAGAACATCGCGGAACCAGAACTGGAAAATATCCAGATAATCATTGATATTATTCTTATCAGCAGTCAAAGTCTTGATCGCCTCTGTCAGCTCATAAACCTCCATGGAATTGGCATATTTCAAAATCTTCAGGGCATTGGCAGTCATATCTGCAAACTCCTGAGAAGTCGCAGCCTCCTTCGCCTTGCCGATACTGCCCTGCGCATAAGACGCATCGATCTCAGCCTGATAATCCGGCACCTGAAGATGCTCCATCAGATATTCCTTCACAAGACTGTCATCCACCACCTTCAGATCCAGACGCACACATCTGGAACGGATCGTAGGAAGAAGACTGTCGATATTGCTTGTCAGCAGCATGATCACCGCATATTCCGGCGGTTCCTCGATAGTTTTCAAAATGGCATTCTGCGCCTGCACCGTCATCATCTCCGCATCCGGAATGATATAGATCTTATACGGACTGCAGTACGGCTTGATATCCACATCACGCACAACCTGATCACGCACCTCGTCAATGCTGATGCTTCCAGGCTTCTCATGAGTTACTGTAATGATATCCGGATGATTCTTGCCGATCACCTTCTTACAGGAATCACAAGTCATACACGGTTCAGACTCTCCCGATTCACACTGCAGCGCTGCCGCAAAAGTCCCCGCAAGAAGCTTCTTGCCGGATCCCGGTTCCCCTGTAAAAATATAAGAGTGGGATACCTTCCCTGTCTCTATCGCATTCTTCAAATGCCTGATTATATCGTCATGGCCGATGATGTCATGAAATCCTGCCATAAGAATCACCTCTTTCTGCCTTTTGTGCCCTCCGTTATACCCGGCGGACATCTTTCAACTAATTATAACATAATCTTCTGTATAAAAAAAACTATTTTTCCTTATTGTACAGATTTTATATAATTTACGATCTCCTTCACACATTCATCCAGATTATGATTCTCAAAACGCTTCCATATACCTGCTTTAAGAATATTTTCCTCAGAAAAATCATTCTGGTCTGCAAGAAAACGCCTGCACATCTCCTCGTACTTCGGCACCTCCTGGGTCTTCTCCCTGGCAAGCGCACGCTCCAGACGCTCTCCGTCTTCCACCTCTATATAAACCGGCCACATCACTTCATTGCCGTAATACTCCCGGAGCCTCACAAAA
Organism: Blautia sp. BCRC 81119; assembly: GCF_003184505.1. Lineage (NCBI taxonomy): Bacteria > Bacillati > Bacillota > Clostridia > Lachnospirales > Lachnospiraceae > Blautia > Blautia sp. BCRC 81119. Next base: position 28,943 of record NZ_QJHD01000035.1, read on the forward strand.
GACTCCAGTGTACCGATCCCCAGATAGCTGTCATTACCCACAGACACCTGCCCGTCATCCGCAGTAAAATATGTCCACGGCCCGTAAACTGTCTGATAAGTACGCGCCTCGATCAGCTTCCCGTTTCTTCGGAACTCCTTCAGTTTATTCTCATCTGCAAAAAAATATTCTCTTCCGTTCTCCTCTCCATCCCGGATCGGACGGGTAGTATAGATCACAAGCCGCTTAAGCCCCAGCTCCTGGTTCCCCTCCAGCTGTCTGTAAATACTGTCCTTACCGGAAGAGCTTTTTCCCATAATGTAAAAAATCTTTCCCATATGTCTCCTCTGTTACATCTCATTTCTCACAACACACACCGTCTCACTGGTCTGGTCGCTCAGACCCTGGACCTCAAAGCCCTGTTCCAGGTATCTTCTCACATTTTTTACGAAATGTCCAGAAATCTGTTCCCCCGGAACGATCAGCGGGATCCCCGGCGGATAAAGATACGCAAACTCCCCGGACGTACGTCCGATACACTCATCCAGCGGACACCGCTCACTCTCCGCATCCATAGCCTGGGAGATCCGCATGATCTGCTTCATTTTTCCGTTTTTCAAAGGCTCCTTCTCCACAGCCTCTTCTCTGTATTTTAACGATTCACGGCGGTCAATTTCTTCAATAGCATCACAAAGCCGCTCAAAGCCCTCCGCCGTATCACCCACAGCCGCCAGCGCCAGCACATAATTCTCCGCCTCCATCTCCATTTCCAGATGAAACTCCCTCCGGAGGATCTGATGCAGCTCCCGTCCGTTCAGCGAACTGTTCACAGTAGAAAGCAATATCTTGGACCTGTCAAAATCAAAAACTCTCTGGCACTCACAGGCCTGCGGCGTTACCAGCCGGATATACTTACACTCGGAAAGACGCCTGCGTGCTTTTTCCAGATTCTCCGTAAACACACGGAACATCTCATCCCCCTCACGCTCCAGCTTATCCATGCACGCATCAATGCTGCCCATAAGAATATAAGAAGGACTGCTGCTCTGATAGATTCCTAGAAAACGCTTCAGTTTTTCCCGGCTCACACGATCACTGCACAGGTGGATCACCCCCGTCTGGGTCAGACAGGGCAGCGTCTTATGCACACTGTTGATCACCACATCCGCACCAAGCTGCGCCGCAGACACCGGAAAATAATCCGAAAACCGAAAATGCGCCCCGTGAGCCTCATCCACGATCAGCGGCACACCATAGTGATGCGCGATCTCCGCGATCCTCGCCACATCCGACACGATCCCGTCATAAGTCGGTGAAGTGATCAGCACCGCCTGGATCTCCGGATTTTCCGCCAGATACATTTCCACACGGCCGGGTGAAATCCCTCCGTTTATCCCCAATTTCGGATCCTCATGTGGATAAATATACGTGGCACTCAGCTCCCGCAGATAAATCGCATGGTAAACCGCCTTATGGCAGTTCCTTGCCACCAGGATCTGTCCCCCCTTATCCACAGCCGCAGACACCGCCGCCAGGATCGCCCCGGAGCTTCCATTAATACTGTAAAAACTCTCCGGCACACCATAAAGCCGTGCGACATCCTCCTGCGCCCTTTTCAAAATATCCTCAGCATGATGCAGGTTATCAAACCCGTCAATCTCCGTAATATCCCTCTCCACCGGAAAATCCCCCTCCACAGCCAGCGGATTCCTCTTATGCCCCGGCATATGAAACGGATAAAAATCACTCTTACCGTACGCTTCCAGTTTCTTGTATAATCTGTCTTCCATAATTCGTCCTTTTCATCCTAAAAACAAGGAGGGGCTATCACCAGACGATATTCCCCTCCATTTTTATCACATCTCAGCAAAATCGATCCTCAGATCCTCATAGATTCCCACCTTGATCAAATCCTGAAATGTATACTGCTCCGTATCCTCATTTTCAAAATCATACACCATTACCAGCTTCTTCACAGGATCCACGATCCAGTACTCTCTCACACCGGCAGTCCTGTATTTAAACAGCTTGGTATAATAATCCATACGCCTGCTCGCCGGAGAAACGATCTCGATGATCCAGTCCGGAGCCCCCTTACATCCCCTGTCATCCAGCTTATCCGGATCACAGATAACAGAAACATCCGGTTCCACATAAGTATTCGTCTTCTCATCCAGATACACCGCAAACGGTGCGGCAAACACCTCACATTTGCCCTTGTTAGAATCTATATAGTTACCTATCTTTCTGGACAAAATACTTGAAATCCTCTGATGCATCGTATTCGGCGGCGCCATATAATAAATATGTCCATCGATCAGTTCCGCTCTTTCACCCTCCGGCAAAGCATAAATATCCTCTATCGTATAAATTCTTTCCCTCAACAGCGGCATATCTCCACTCCTCTCAAAAGCACCCGACAGATCATACACCATCATTCCGATCTGCACTCATACACCTGCAACAGCTCCATCCGAAGCCTTCCCCGCAGGCTCACACCTTAAACCGGTACCCCACACCCCAGATCGTCTCAATATACTGAGGCTTGGCCGTATTAAACTCGATCTTTTCACGGATCTTCTTGATATGCACCGTAACCGTAGCGATATCACCCACAGACTCCATATCCCAAATCTCCCGGAAAAGCTCCTCCTTTGTAAAAACCCTGTTCGGATTCTCAGCCAGAAAAGTCAAAAGATCAAACTCCTTGGTAGTAAACGTCGTCTCCTCACCATTGACCCACACACGCCTGGCCGTCTTATCGATCTTAATACCACGGATCTCAATCACATCATTCTTATGCACATTGGAACCAACCAGCCGGTTATAACGCTCCATATGCGCCTTCACACGTGCAACCAGCTCACTTGGGCTGAACGGCTTGGTCATATAATCATCCGCGCCAAGACCCAGTCCCCGGATCTTATCGATATCATCCTTCTTGGCCGAAACCATAATGATCGGCGTATTCTTCTCCTCACGGACCTGCCGGCAGATATCAAAGCCATCCACCTCCGGAAGCATCAGATCCAGGATGATCAGATCAAACTCCTCCTTCATAGCACGTACAAGCCCCGTATCACCACGGTTCTCGATCTCCACTTCAAAACCCGAAAGCTCCAGATAATCCTTCTCCAGATCCGCGATCGCTTCCTCATCCTCTATGATCAAAATCCTACTCATTCATCGGTACCTCCTGATATTTTCTGAGAACAAAATACATGATCGTTCCGATCCCCAGCCGGCTTGTGGCCCAGACCTTTCCACCATGATCCTCCATGATCTTCTTTACGATGGAAAGTCCAATACCGCTTCCTCCCTTGGAAGAATTTCTGGAAACATCGGTACGGTAAAAACGGTCAAAAATATACGGCAGATCCTTGGCGGCAATACCCTTGCCGTTATCCTCGATCTCCACCTGGATAAAATCACCCACATCCTTCACCCGAAGCTGGATGATCCCCCTTGGCTTCTCCATATACTTAATGGCATTACTCACGATATTATGGATCACACGGCGGATCTGCTCACCATCCGCAATAACCTGCACACCCTTCTCCACATAATTGGCATACACAAGCTCGATCCCCCTGGTCTCCATCTCAAGCCCAAGCTCCTCCGCACAATCCGAAAAATAATCCTCCACATTCAGCTTGCTGAACGTATACGGAATACGGTTGGTATCGATCTTGGAATAAAAGGTCAGCTCATTGATCAGATGATCCATCTCATTGGTCTTATTATAAATGGTACGCACATACCGGTCCATCTTCTCCGGCGTATCCGCCACACCATCCATGATTCCCTCCACATAACCCTTCACCGCAGTGATCGGCGTCTTCAGATCATGGGAAATATTGCTGATCAGCTCCTTATTCTCCTTATCCATCAGGATCTTCTCTTCCGTGGACTCCTTCAGACGCTTACGCATCTCCTCAAAATCCTGGCAAAGCTGGGAAAATTCATCATTCCCCTCAACCTCCAGCACAAAATCCAGATTCCCCTCCTTGATGTTCTTGGTAGCCTTCTTAAGCTTCACCAGCGGAACCGCAATGCTCCGATAGATCCACAGCCCTACGGACAACGCAGTAAAAACAAGGATGATCGTTGCGGTCAGGATCATATCCTTGGCCATCAGCTTCACCTGGCTGCTGGAAGACTGCGGCAGCGAAATATCATAGACCATCTGGCTGGAATCCGAAGCCTGGCTGCTGCTCTCCTGCACATGCTTCGCCTGCGTCTGGCTGAACCCGTACAGACTTGCGGAAAAAAGAAGCAGCGGCAGCAGGATGATCGCAACGAAGCCCACAATAATACGTGTTTTTAACTTCATCTGTATCTCCGTCCTTTATAAATTCACACATTCACATACACGTATTATAACATAAACTATATTCCCTATCTCTAAATTTTCTATAAAAAACCCCATCTCACCATGCAAGAAGCCCCCGGTACTGGCACTACCGGGGGCTTCACTCTTTATTCTTCTGAAACGATTATTCGTAGCTGTTGCAAAGATACTTCTTCAGAGTCTCAACCTTGTCCAGATGCTCCCATGGAAGATCAACATCTGTACGGCCGAAATGACCATAAGCAGCAGTCTGCTTGTAGATCGGACGGCGAAGGTCAAGCATCTTGATGATACCAGCCGGACGAAGATCAAAATTCTCACGAACGATCTCAACAAGCTTAGTCTCAGAAAGCTTACCTGTTCCGAAGGTATTCACACTGACAGAAGTCGGATGCGCAACACCGATCGCATAGGAAAGCTGGATCTCACACTTGTCAGCAAGACCGGCTGCAACAATGTTCTTTGCAACATAACGTGCAGCATAAGCAGCAGAACGGTCAACCTTTGTGCAATCCTTACCGGAAAAAGCACCGCCGCCGTGACGTCCTGTTCCGCCGTAGGTATCAACGATGATCTTACGACCTGTCAGACCACTGTCACCGTGAGGTCCGCCGATAACAAAACGACCTGTCGGATTGATGAAATACTTCGTATCCGCATCAACCATATCAGCCGGAATGATCGCATCAAAAACATACTTCTTAATATCCTCATGGATCTGCTCCTGAGTAACATCCGGATCATGCTGTGTAGAGCATACAACAGCATCGATTCTCTTCGGCTTGCCGGCCTCATCATACTCAACAGTAACCTGAGTCTTTCCATCCGGTCTTAAATATTTCAGAGTGCCGTCCTTACGAACCTTTGTCAGCTGCTGAGCAAGCTTGTGAGCCATGTTGATGGCATATGGCATATACTCCTCAGTCTCATTGGAAGCATAACCAAACTGAAGACCCTGGTCACCGGCACCGATGGAATCCAGCTCGTCCTCATTCATATCGTCCTCTTTCTGCTCAAGAGCCTTGTCAACACCCATAGCGATATCTGTGGACTGCTTGTCAAGTGATGTGATAACCGCACAGGTATCTGCGTCAAAGCCATAATCCGCATTGTCATATCCGATCTCACGGATAGTATCGCGAACGATCTTCTGGATATCAACATTAGCCTTGGTTGTAATCTCGCCCATAACAAGTACAAGACCTGTTGTAGTAGCAGTCTCACATGCAACACGGCTCATCGGATCCTGTGCCATCATAGCATCAAGGATCGCATCGGAAATAGAGTCGCAGACCTTGTCAGGATGACCCTCAGTTACAGATTCAGATGTAAATAAAATTTTCTCCATAATCTTCTCCTTTTGTAATAAAACAATGGTTATATACATAAAAAACAGCCCGTACAATCCGGACTGTTTAAGTTCTGTAAACAATCCTCTTATTGTTCGATTGCTCGCTCAGGTTGGCACCTTCCTGGGTTCTCCGGGGTTGCCGTGGCTTCATAGATCCTTTGTATCTCCACCACTCTGAATAAAAGGCTATCTTTTATGAAATTTACTGCAACACATACAATATACTTATCATACCAAAATGTCAAGAGCAATTTTCGATAAAAAATATCACCCGCTGCTTTTTCATCCCCAATACGTAAATATTCCAAAAAAAGAACCGGGCATCCACATCGCCCGGTTCTTCCATCGATCATCCTTCAGAATGATCCGTTATTTATTTTTTCTTCTTTCTTTTAACTCCATAAGCTGCACCACCGCCAACAATGATCGCTGCTGCAAGGATTCCAACCCATACGCCGATCGGTGTATCATCGCCGGTCTTTACAGAACGTCTTGCTGTACCACTGGTATCGTTCGGAGCAGTTCCGCCCGCTGTACCGTTATTCGGGATCGGAGTGATCCGATCATTTCCACCATGATTTGTTCCAGGTGTAGCAGTCGGAATCGGTGTCGGCTCGGAAGAAAGACTGTTGGTGATCTCCTTTGTTACAGTATATCGGTTATCATTATTCAGTGTAACCTCACCCTGACCGGTAACTGTATACTTAAAGGTATCATCATCAACCGGATTTCCATCCTTATCCGTCTCCAGAACAGTATACGTAACACTGTTGATCTCCTGATCCTTTGGAAGATCCAACATTACCTGAACACTATCATTCTGTTTCAGAGTCACTACCTTCTCAAGCGTCAGCTCACCGTTACTCTCAGTGGAGAACACACCTGCATAGAACGTATCATCCACAGTAGAAGCAACACCATCGATCATCACATTCTTCTTAATGTTGATAAATCCGTTACGGCTGAATATATCGGAAATCTTTGTATAATAGTTATTTACATAAGCCGCTGCCTCAGTAGCACCACTATCTCCACCGATCACAACCTGATTGGACTTCTCTTCACTCTCACCATTCGGCTTCGTTACATTGTAGTAGTAAAGATTCTCCTCATCCACCTCGATCTTCGTATTCTGCTGAAGAAGATTTCCATCCTCATCCAGCTCAAATACATAATAGGTGCCATCCGGAACATCCGTCCATGTAGCTGTACCACTGGAAGCATTCTGGATATGGATATCCTGTAAATAATCATCACGGAACGGGATCGTACCTTCCTGATCCGAAAAAACGCCAACCTTATAAGTTACATCCTCTTTCGTTTCCAGAGGAATCACATTCCCGTTATCATCAACATTATAGATCCTCTTCGTAACCTGGATCTGTGTATGCTTCGGCGGATTACTTACAGACTTCGGATAAGCCTGTACATCGTACATCCAGCCCTGCTCCTGATCTGCAAAAGGAACGGAGATCAGCATCGGTGAAACCATAACACTGCTGTTTCCATCTGTCTGCACCACCAGGTACATACCCTCAGCCAGATCAGCGAAAGTCATATTTCCCTCTGCATCAGAGGACTTAGACATACCCCACACATCCACGCTTCCGCTGACGATCATAGCCGCCAGCTTCTCTGCCGCTTCATACCAGCCATCAGCCGTCGTGATGGAATCAAAATCGATTGCTGCAACAGACAGTGCCTCATCCAACACGAAATGCACATTGCCATCAAAATTCACACTGCCAACCTTGTAGATCGTCAGCCCTACATCCGGCAGCGGAGTCTGGTTGCCCTCCTCATCCGCCTGCTGAACCGTCAACGTCAGATTACCTGTTTTTCCAGCTTCATAATCCCCGGCGAAAACCGGCTGCAAAACACTCGTGACCAGCATAGCCGTCAGCATCAGAACAGCCAGAAGGCTCCGGAATATTTTCCCTTGCTTTCTTCTATTTTTCATCGCTCTCTGCCTCCTCTTTCCTTTCTGAAAGCTGCTTCTTTTTCCGTTTTTTGTCCCTATGACGGACGATCAGATAAATCAGCAGGATCAGAACAACAAGCACTGCAGCGCCGCCGGCCAGAACCCTCTTCGGATCCACAACAGCAAGCTTCTGCGGTATCGTTTCGTCATTCTTTGTATCTTCCACCACATATTTCGTCCGCACTCCCCGGACAAGAAGCCTGTGGGTGTTAACTCCATAAGGGGTACACGTGATCAGAGTCACATAATCTTCACCCTCGATAATATCCAGGTCACTGGTCTCATCCGGAAGCACCGTCTTGATCTGATCCACCTTGTAGGCCAGATGCTTGCCAAGAATATGCAGGATAAAAATATCTCCCTTTTCCATCTGATCCAGATCTGTAAAAAGCTTCGCATTCGGAAGACCTCGATGCGCCGCCAGAACCGCATGGGTGCTCTTGCCTCCGATAGGAAGACTGGTGCCCTCCACGTGACCCACACCCTTTTCCAGCACGGTCTTGCTCAGTCCGTGATAAATAGCCAGCTTCGCTTTGATCTTCGGGATCTCGATACTGCCCATCAGTCCGTCACCGTTCGGATCCAGAACCCTGTCATAAGGATGACTCAGCTCATAAGTATCCTCTTCCTCAAAAGCATCTACAATGGCATTTACCGGATGCTCGGCGTTGTACTCCTTCGCCTCTTTCCACAGCCTGTCATAGTCATTGTCCGAAAGCTCTGTTACCGCTTCCTCGTACTTACTGACCAGCTGGGCGTTACGGTACTGGTTCCACATATCACTGATCGTAGGATAAAGGAACACCCCCGCCCCCGCCAGAAATACCAGGGCGATAAAAATGTTCAGGACAACATTACTCTTTTTCTTTTTTTTCTTTTTAGCCATAAATCATTTCCTGCGTCGTTTTTTGTTCTGAACAGAATTGATACCGGCAACCAGGATCACCGCGATCACAATTCCGATCACAACACAGAGAGCAAGCATCGGAAGCGTCGGATTGGTGATTCCGGTAACCTTCTTCTCTGTTTTCTGAACCGCCTTCGCAGCCTTCATTGGAACTCTGTGTCCCCTCACCAGAAGTCTGTGCGTATTCACCGCATAAGGCGTACACGTAACCAGCGTTACATAATCATCCCCATCCGTGATACCCAGAGACTCTGTCTGCTCCGGAAGAACGGTAAGAATCTGATCCACCTCATAGGCAAGCGTCTTACCCAGCACATGCAGGTAAAAAATATCTCCCTCTTCCACAAGATTCAGATCTGTAAAAAGTTTCGCACTCGGAAGTCCTCTGTGTGCCGACAAAATACAATGGGTACTCTTGCCGCCAACCGGAAGACTGCTGCCGAACAAATGACCGGCACCCTTCTCCAGAGACTCATCTGTCGTGTAATGATAGATTGGAATGCTCACATCGATCACAGGAATCTCCACATACCCCATCATTCCATCACCATTCAGGTTCAGAAGAGACTCATATGTACTGTCCGTCTGGCCATCCCTCACGGAAAAAGCATCCGGCACACTTTCCTGCTTGATCTGTTCGTTATACTCCTGCGCTGCCTTCCACATGCTGTCAATCTTCTCCGCATTATCATCCGAAGAAACACTGCTGCTATAATCACTGATCAGCAGGCTGTCCCTGTACCGGTTCCAGGCATCACTGACCATTGGATACAGCAGTATGGACAACCCTATCAGAAACAGCAAACCAAGTCCAATATAATTTTTCTTCTTATTCTTTCTCATAGGTTTCTCCATACTGTTGTATTACCCTCCGGCCCCCGAAGGGGCCGGGCGGTAATGATTTCTTCAACAGAATAATCAGAAACTATTCTGTTTTAATACTTGCTTTGTCGTTGCTTATAAATAATTTTTGAATTGAATCGATCCGGCAATCAAACGATTACTCCTCAGATCCTTTTCTGCGGCTGATGAAGAAAGCACCAGCAGCGCCAGCCATAACTACAACACCGATGATAGTGAAGAGGTATGTTCCCATGCCACCTGTGGATGGAAGGGAGTTGAGTTTTGTATCGCTCATAGTAGCTGTACCAGTACGATTTTCTGCTGTCTGATTTGTTCCCCATGTTGCTACAGAATCTGTTGTATTAACAGAATATCCCTCTGGAGCTTTAATCTCTTTGAAGTTATAAGTATAGGAATCATCCAGACCTCTTACAACTGCTTCACCATTTGTATCAGTAATAATTAAGTTATCATCTGCTTTTGCGGTATCAAATCTTTCAGTCCAACCTGTAACTACATATTCATTATTTTTTTTCTCAGCGTCTTTAGAAACAAGTGCATAATATGTTTTTTCGCCATCTACTCTGTAAATAACAAATCCTGCATTTGCAAGTTTTACCTTTTCTTTACCATCATCAGTTTTTGTCATTGTGATTTTTCCAGTATACAGAGTATTGATTTTTGGTGTAAACGTATGTGTTCCATCATTTGGTACAACAGAGTTGTTTACAACTTCAGATTTAACAATAGCCTTGTAACTAATTACTACGTCTGCGTTAGCATTAGTTCTTACTTTTGCTACATCACTTAAATCTAAAACAAACTGCTTCTTACCATTTTGGAGAGTTGTGACATCTACAATCTTATTGATTGCTGCACCAGCACCAATTTGTACAGATACTACTAATTTACCATCATCATTAACACTATAGTCTGCACCCTCAATTGTATCAGTAATCGTATAGCTTACATCCTTATCTTCAACAGCATCTGAAATATACGGAACGTTTGTTCTCACTGTATAAGTAACTTCTTTATTAATTTCTACAACACCATCTGCTTCATCACTGCTCTTCTCAATTTTAATGGTTGTTCTTTTTGCATTTACTGTTTCATCTTTTAACTCAGTAGGAACATTTGTATATGGTTTAAAAGATACAAATGCTGCCATTGGACTATACACATAATTTGCAGTATCAGTTGTAGTTGCTTTAATTGCATAAACGCCAGCTGTAGTTGCTGTGATTTTATTTCCGTTACCTTGTTTATAAGAATTACCTAAGTTTGTCTCTACATTTGTCATTGCGGCCTGAAGTTCTGTTGCACTTGCTGGTTCTATACCTGTTGGAACCTTTGCCGTACCATCTTCATATTTAATTAATTTCCAAATAATCTGCTGATCTGATAATCCGGAAAATACTTTCTTAAATTCATCAGCTGCACCGTTAGAAAATGCCCAACCTGTTTCTGTTGTCTGATCTGGTACAATAATCTCTAAATAGCTTATTGTTGCTTTAGCATCCAGATTATTAACTGTAATTGTTGCTTCTTTAACTGCTGCAAAAGCCGCTGTGCACATAGACAGTACCATAACCGCTGCCACTAATAATGCACCAATCTTTTTAAATAAATTTTTCATAAGGTTTGCTCCTTTCTTTCTCTGCATTTTTCTTTTTCGCCCTTCATCGGCCATTTACAATTAATGTGTTACGATCTCTTTGCTTCTTCCTCCCTTCGTTTATTATTTATAAACAACAGGAGTGCAGTTGCAAGAATCGCTACACCACTGATTGTAAATCCATAAGTACCCGGTCCACCGGATTCTGGTAAGGAATATACCTTCGCGTTTTCGAGCTGGTAGATTGCCGGTTCACTTCCACTCTTACTAGCAATAGCACTTCCGTTACTGTCTTGAACTGTTACTGTTCCGCCACTTCCAACTATAATTCTCCATGGCTCTGTCGGACAGGTATAACCGGTTGCCGCTTCTGTTTCATATAACAGATAATTACCAACTGGAAGATTTTTCATTTCGATTTTTCCATTATTTCCGGAAACGATTCCTCCATATCCTTCAACCGAACTCTCAGAAGCTTTTCCCCAGTTTTCATCTGCTTCATATAACGCAAATTTAGCACCTTTTATAGTTATACTATGATCTGCCTTATCAACTTTTTCAAGTTCTACATTTGCTACAGATTTCTCATTGGTAAACTCAGCTACTCCAATTTTTCCGTTTGTTGTATCCGCATTTCCATTTTTCAGAACTTCTTTACTATTTGTGTCTGTTCCGATTGTAAATTTAACTTCTTTACTGCCTAAAACTTCAGACCAACAATTTGTCTTCTCACCAACAGTTGCTTCTTTCAGAGTATAGCTTGAATCCGGTATCTCCGTGATTGTGTAAACACCTCTTGACAATTTAGTCAATGCCGGCGTTTTCTCATCAATTGTTGCTGTCACATTTTTTTCAAGCTCAAAGGTTACTTTTGCCTCAATCTCACTTTGCTTAACCTCAGCTGTCGCTGTTGCGATCTTGTCTTTACCTTTCTTAACCTCAAAGATAAACGTTGCATTCTCTTTTGCTGGAGATTTCAATTTCTTGATAATCTGAATTTGTCCGGCGATAATGTGAATAGTATAAACTCCATATTCCCGTTCCTTATCATCCTGGGAATTATGAGCTTTCAATGTACCATCACCATTTCCAGAAATCTTTCCATCAGTATTATTTTTTTTATTTTCGTCTGTAACTTCTTTTAACCCATCGTTTTTATAAGTTACCTTCAGATAATACGTTTTAGAATCTGGCTCAGGTTTAACTTCCGCTATATTTTCTTTCAAGATTTCTGTTGTACAGTTCTCATCTTCATACCATTTTAATTCAAACTCATTTGAATTAATTGGGTTTCCATCAGCTCCTATTGTATAAGTTACTAAGCTTTCTGTGCCATCTAACTGTTTTACATATCCCTGCGGTGCATTTTTATTAAACAACGCATTTATAATGTCTTCAGTTGTCGGGACAGCATCGCCATAGAAGATCGTTGTTTCGTTATTTTTAACAACCAGATCTGATTTTACATTAACCTTTGGCTGTGGTAAAACAGCTTCGCCGTATCCTGTAGTAATCTTGGAATCCGGTGAAACATTGGTAGGAACATTGTTACCACCGATGTATTCGTCTTTGGCTCTTACGGTAATGGTTCTACTCCATGTACCTTTTTCAGCATTTGGAATAGTTTGATTCGTCCATTTTACAACTTGGTTTCCGGTACTTTCATCTACGGAAACCACTCCACCATTTCCTAAATCTATTGAACCTCCGGCATTTTTTATCATTTCATTGGTTACGGACTCGCCATCTTTCACGATTACAAATCGCGGATCAATCACATCCTTAATTTCAGCACCAGCAATATCAATATTCTGAGTAATCGTCTGCTGAATTTTTTCAAATATAACTTTCAGCTCATCAATTGATTCAGCCGTATAAGCACATCCCTCTGATGCAATTTTACCAGATAACCAATCCTTTGTAGTATCATTTAATTTGAGTCCTATTGTAAATACTTTAACTCCCGCTTCTCTTAAAGCTGTTGCTTTATTTTCCGAAGCCGTTTTATCGTCTTGAGTAGATGGATCTCCATCTGTGAACAGAATTGCATATTGTGGAACATTCTCTCTCTTATTACCTTTCAGCTGATTCTCCTCTATCTCTAATCCTGTCTGTGGAGATGTTCCTCCTGATGCATAAACACAACCCGTTGCCTTGATCAAACTATCCTTGGCACTTCCAACTTCTGTTAATCCCTGTTTTAAGGTTCCGGACGTATTAAATGTAGCTAACCCTATTCTGCTCTTCGAAGAAGCCTCCGCAGTAGAAGCTATAAATGCTGTTGCAGCCTCTTTTAAACCAGTCAGACTACTATTCAGAGTGTAAATCTTATTTGAGGAATTATCAGGTACTTGTTTCCATAATTTTCCAGTGTAATATATCCACTCATTTAAATAAATCATTGGACATTTAGCATTATAATACTTCCAATCGCTGTATCGTACACCGGTTGTCTCGTCGGTGTAATAGTATACTTTCGATGTATCTAGAGTTGTTTTACAGTCTTTATATCTTCCAACTTTACTAAATCCCTTTTCATCACTTCCATTCCCATCATATAACATACTTCCCGAAGTATCGAATACCATCATAATATCCGCAACACTGTCTTTTTCCTCAGTTGCACTGCTGGTCATCTTTGAATCAGCACTGATAGTAATGTCATAAGTCCTCTTATCCCAATCAGACACTATTGCAGTTTTATTATAATCCATACTGGATTCAATAATCTCCTCCTGCGTGTAATTCATAATATGATACGACAAATCTGTATCTTTTTCTATCTTTGTCTTGCCATCTGCTTTATAAAGAGTTGCCACTGCTTTATTATCAGCAGATGGCGTAACCTCTACAATCCAAGATTCATGTGATGCTTCATAGCCACTAGGTGCAGCAGCCTCTGTTAATGTATATTTTCCTGGTCTTAAGCTTGTAAAATTAACAAATCCTGTTCCATCTACGGATTCAGCAGTCTGTAATTCATGGGTATCTGAATTTACAAGATTAAATCGAGCACCACCTAACGCTTTCTGGCTTTTATTTACTTTTTTTAATACAAGATCTGTTGTAGGTACATTCGTAACTTCAGAAATACGCGCGGAAGGAAGGGTAAATTCCATCTGGCAGTTTGAGTCACCCGCACCTCGTTCCATATACAGAATAGTCAGAGTATGCTCTTTTTCTTTATCCTTATCGTCAACATACTGCCATAGATTTACTTTCTTGTTAGCTGCCTGATGAATTCCACCTAAATCGATTACAATTTTATTTCCATCCAAAACAACCCATAAATCATCATCACCTGTAAAGGTATAATCTAATGGACCTTTGTAATCTCCAATTTTAAAAGTTACATCATATCTCATTCCAAAATAGTAATTGTTACTATCATCACTATATTCTATTCTGGATTCTCCGTTCAATGGGTAGAAGTTAGCTCCTGCTGTTGCAAGCGTATTTCCATTCTGATTAATTACTTTTGTAAGTGTATAAGAATCTCCATTCTGAGCAAAAACTACTTTGTAATCCTTAATGAATTTTCTTAAATAAGTTTTAGTATCATCAATCTTGACAATTGCATCGTTATCTACAAAAAATCCTGGCTCGGGGTATTTGAATTTTACTATTCCATTTTCTACCCCTTTTAATAATCCTTCTGTCCTTCTGACATCTTGATTATATTTATTTACAAAGGCTTTAATTGTGCCTCCGTCTTCTTTATAACCAGAATCAACTGTAAAATCATATTGATAAGACTTATAATTTTGCTCCAGTGTACCTGCTGTTATTTTCTGATTACGCTTAGCACCCTTTGCATCCTCTCCTAACATATTAAATGAATACTCTTTCCCAGTTTTATCAGTACCAGCCTTAACTGTATAATCATAGAAAGATGCCGGTCCCTGGATCTCATTATGCTTTGGTTTATAATACACTTTTATCGTACTAGTATCCCATGCAACTTTAATCTTTTCGTAATTGCTAACTTCCGTATCATTTACTTTTACTTTTGAAACATCCCAGTTATTTGCCTTGGTATAATCATTTATATTTATATTTCCGCCAACTAAGATTGTTCTCTTATCTTCTGAATAAATCGGCGTACCAGCCTCATCCAGATGCTGAATTGTTACTTCAACTTCATTTCCGCCTTTCTGCACAATTACATAAGTAGAAAAATGCGTCGTCTCGAACTCAATATCACCATTCTTAGCAACGCTACCATCCATATTTTCAACGTTATCATTCTCGTCTACGTGATATACATCTGCATCCTTGATCTTCTTCTCATCATTCAGAGATACAGATACCTTCACTGTAGCACCTGGCTGAACCTCTTCGCCGTCTACCAGGAATTTGATATCATAGGAGTGAATCTTCTCGATAGCTTTCTTTTCTTTGATTGCTTCTTCGGTGATCTGGTCTTCCGCTTCCTGGCTGAGCTCTACCGGTGTTACGGAAAGCTCTGCGTTGTCCGGAAGGTCTGCCGGATCGGTAAGGGTGACTTTTACGTTGACTTCGTCACTCGTGTAATCATATCTGGTGATCTCAGGCTGAATTTCTTCTTCCTGCACATCCTCAGGCTCTTCTGCCTCATCACTGCTGTCAACAACCTGTGCCATATCACTTCTTATGTAAGCCTCGGTTCCTTCCCAGGAAACCTTGTACCAGGTTGCTCCGTCCTCTGCTGTTACGGTATCCAGAAGTGTGAGCTGTGTTCCTGCGTTTACAGTTGCCAGAACCTCTGCCTCGATAGACGGGCTGACACGAAGATTCGTATCGTCTCCCAGAACCTCGATCAGGCTTGTCTCACCATTCTCATCTGCTGCCGGAACATCATCCGGGCTCGCAATATCCTCTGCCGGTTCTTCCACCACATCCGGATCCTCTGCCGGCGCTTCAGTAGGTTCAGCATCCGGATTCTCCGCCGGAGCCTCAGAAGGCTCTGCATCAGGAGTTACCTCCGGATTCTCTGCTGCCGGTGTCTCAGCTACATCCTGCTCAGGCTCGTCCGAAATATCCATTCCGTCCGTAAGCTCCTCTGATGCGATAGACGCCTCGTCCTCATTACCGGAAACAGCTTCCGCCTCGACATCTGCTGTCTCAGGAGAATCCCACATAACGGCAAAAACAGCTGCGTTGCCAGTCTCAACCTGAAGTGTCTGGATCTGTTTGCCCTCGTTGACATTCAGAACCTTCAGATCCTCGTTGGCCTGTAAGGTGTTAACATCAGTATCACCGGTACTGCTGTTATAATGAAGCTTCTCAACGGTTACACTCGTGCTGGCTGCATCGGTAAGCTCCGGTGCTGCCGGTGTCTTGTACTCAAAAGTTACTCTGACTCTGCCGTTCGGCTCGACTCTGTTTCCGTCGCCATCAGCAAAATACACATCATACGCAAAAAAACCTCTCAGGCTGCTGCCCTTGTCTGTAGCTGCTGCTGAAAGCTTCTGAGAAACTGTATCATAAGATACGGATGAATTCTCGTTTACGCTGTCAGCCTTCAATGCTGTATTCTGCGGAAGAGCTCCGTCCTCCAGTGCCTCTGCTGTTACTTTAACAGAATCATTTTCATATGTAAGCGTCGATTGCTGCGCCTGTTCCGTTTCCTCCTGGTCAGCGCTGCTTACATCCGGTGTCGATTCTTCGGCCGCTGGTTCAGATGTAATTTCGCCATCTGTAAATATATCCTCCGTTCCATCTCCGAACGCCTCACTCGCGGAGATCGTATATGCACTCGGCATACAGGATACCATCAACGCCAAAGCCACCATAAATGCCAGGAGTTTTCTGATCTTATTATTCCTTAATTTTTTCATACCTTTCCCGCTTTCCTATGTGTGCATTAACGTGTACTGTATTTCTTATTACTTTACTTCTGTTTATATTCCTTTCTCTTAAAAAAGCTTCATGTTTTTAGCCGGTGAGTAAACAGGTTACACCTTTTCAATATTTTACCCTTATGTGATTGTAGTGTCAATATACCAGGCATTTTTGGTAAGGATATTGACATTATCAGATGCTATCGAAAATCAGTCTTCAACTCCTCCTTCTTAACTTACTCGTTTACTGGTTCTTTTCGTCTGATTTCTCCGATAAAATCTGACTATTCGTGATATTTATTATACAACACTACCAGTTGTTTTGTAAGGCCCGTTTTTTCAAAAAAAAGTGCCTCTGTCACTATTTTAACATGAATTTCTTCAGCTCATCCCGCTTCTTGACATTCAGCTTGCAAAAGATATCCGTAAGGTAATGCTTGACAGTATTAATGGAAATCCCCAGATGCTCTCCGATCTCCTTATTGGTCCATCCCCCACTTGCCAGCATGGCAATAGAAAACTCCATCGTCGACAGCTCCCCCGTAACCTTTCTCCGGTTTTCCGGATTATGAAGCGCCATCCAGCCCCTGCTGAAAGAAATCACACCCTCCGTGATCCGCTGATACGCCTCCGGATCCCGATTCCGGATACATGCCTCGATCAGCCCCCGCAAAAGCCCATGATGCTCAATAAAAGGCTCCAGAAACCCATCCATCTTCGCCAGCTCCCAGCTCCGGAGCATCTCCTCCTGCGCCTCCTGCTTATGCTTTCGGTTGATCGCACACACCGCCATCATACAGTGGATATACGTCATACTGATCGGATACGACCTATCCGCCATAAACAAAGCAGCCTTCCCCATCCCATAAGCACTCCATATCTCCCCGTTAAGATAAGTATGGTGCGCCATCACATACGTGGCAAAAAGCCTCAGCCCCTCAGGAAGCATCCTGCTGTACTCCCCAAAAGCAGGCATCCCATCCGTAGGCAGATGAAGCAAAACCGCCCCCACATACCCCGCCAGAAGACAGGACGCATAAACATCCTTAGGAACCTTCTTCGTAAGCGTCAAATAAAACAGTGTATAGAAAAATAACCGTCAGCCTTTTATACTAAAAGGTCAACGGTTATCGACAGAATTCTTTTACAAGAGGATTCCAAGGCAGATAATCATCCA
>NZ_QJHD01000036.1:0-44438 GCF_003184505.1 Blautia sp. BCRC 81119
TTTCGCCAAAGAAATCTGCGCCACTTCTAAAACGCTCTATAATCCTTTTGTCCCTATTTGTTAAGGGCTTATTCTCCTGTATTTGTTGCTTGAATCTATGTGCCATAGACAGTTTAAGAACCCACTTTGTATATTCTGTATGTTCTTCTTCTGTCCATTCCGATTCAGGCTTTTTGAATTTTATGACATCTGGCTTAAAATTTTTCATAATATATCCGGCATAGTCTGCGACCGGAATTGTTTTAGGTATTTCGTTATTTATAATTATATTTCCTCCACATCTTCTTTTTCCCTGATATTTCCAAATGTTAGTTATTGGTCACAAGGGATTGTTTCCCACTTGAATGAAAATTTCACATCTTCTAAAGTAGGGTTTTTCTTTATTTTTACGAGATTTTTTAGGTATTCATTTAATTCTTTTTTGTTTTTTAGGTAGATTTTAGCTTTAAATTTTTTCATTTTGCCTCCATTAAAAAAGCGTATCACCGGTTTTGCCAGTAATACGCTTCGTTTTGTTGGTTGGTTTGCTACAGAATAATTGTTTTTACAAATTATAGAAAAATGCTAGTTACTTCTGTACAATTCTCACCAAGAAATTCTTCCGCATCAAGAATCTTGCCGTCTCTCCAAATCCTCTCAAGATCGTAGAAAAGTCTGTTTTCCTCATCAAAGATATGGATGATCATATCACCGTAATCCATGAGGACCCAGCTGGAGTTTCTGGTTCCCTCGATCTGTTTTGCTTCATATCCGGCACGGCCAAGCATTTCATCTGCATTGTCAACCATTGCCTGTACCTGATTCTGGTTGGAAGCACTTGCGATCACAAAATAATCTGCGATCACGGAAACCTCATGGATATCAATGATCTTGATATCCTTTGCTTTTTTATCATCCAGTGCCTTGCAGGCGATCCGGACCATCTCTTTTTCGATACTCATAGAATTTTAATCCTCCTGTCTGTTGGCTGCATCCTGCATTTTTCTGTCATGGAGTTCTTTATAATAAACATAAGCATCCCTGGTCGTACTGTCGATTTCCTTGGGATTTTCCTCCAGATATTCCAGTGTATCCTTTAAAATCTCATACATACACTCATCCAGATCTTCAAAAGCAATCTTTCGCACCTTCGCAAGATTCGGAGCTTTGTCACGCATTGGTTCAATATAGTCTGAAATATATACGATCTTCTCAAGAAGGCTCATTCCCGGTCTTCCTGTTGTATGATAAGTGATCGCTGTCAGGATCTCTTCGTCTTTAATATCATATTTACTGCTGGCCACATAAGCCCCCAGTTTGGCATGAAGAAGAAACGGATGATCCTTTTCAAAATCTGATACCGGAATATCATGCTGGCTGCACAGCTTCAGTTTCTTTTTATTAGGAATACACTTTGCACTGTCATGAAGAAGTCCTGCAGCCTGTGCATCCTCCAGATCATAATCATAAACCATGGCAAGCGCAGCACAAGTGTACATAACCCCCATTGTATGCTCAAATCTGGCCTCATCCAGATATTTGGAAAGTTTCTTTTTTATCTTGATAAAATCATATTTTCCCATCTGAATCATTTCCTTTATAGATATCGTTTTTCTCAATATAGGAAATCACAGGCTTGGGAACATAATAGCGGAGACTCTGCCCGCTTTCATGCCAGGAACGGAGCAGCTCACTGGAAACATCAATATTCATGGTATCCAGTCGAATAAAATTCCCGTTATACTTCTGTGACAGAAGTTGCATCTGCTGATCAAGTTCCTTCAATGGAGTATGATCTCTGGTTGCCACTACCAGTACTGCTTCCTGACAAATGCGTTCCGGTTCCATCCAGGTATCAAAATTAAAAAGCGAATCTGCACCGATGATAAAATAATACTCTGTGTCCGGATTCGCTTTATTCAGCTGTTCCAGAGTCCGGTAAGTATACGTATAGCCTTCCTCATGCATCTCGATCAGAGACAGCTCAAAGTGAGGATTATCCTCTATGGCAAGACGGACCATTTCCGCACGCTGTTCATCAGTCGCTCTGCCCTTACGGTTCCGTTTATGAGGTGGATTTCCGCAGGGCATGAACAAAACTTTATCAAGCTCAAGCTGTTCATAGGCTTTTTCTCCCAGGATCAAATGCCCCATATGAATGGGATCAAAAGTACCACCCATGATTCCTATTTTTTTTGTTGCTTTGCTCATTTATAACCTCCCGAGATTACGGAAGAATGATTTTTTTCTTGTCCTTTTTACCTTCTCTGTAGAGAACGATCTTTTTACCGATCACCTGTACTACCTGAGATCTTGTTCTCTCTGCAAGAACCTGTGCCATTTCACGTGGATCCTCCAGACAGTTCTGAAGAACGCTGATCTTGATCAGCTCTCTTGCTGCAAGAGCTTCCTCAACAGCAGCGGTATTTTCAGGAGTAAGACCACCCTTGCCAAGCTGAAGGATCGGATCCATTGTCATGGCAAGGCCTTTTAAATATGCTCTCTGCTTACTTGTCATTGTCATACCTCTTATTTATAATAATCAAAATCAAAGCCATACATACGAACCGTATCGCCTTCCTGGATACCGGCTTTTTCCAGTTCCTCCAGGATACCGCCCTCTTTCAGGAATTTCTGGAAGAAGGCAAATCCCTTCTCAGAATCCAGATTTGTATAGCCAAGCATTTTTTCAATCTTAGGACCTTCCACAAGGAATACTTCCGGATCTTCCTCGCTGCGCTCCACAGTAAACGGAAGATTTTCATTTACAAGAACATCTTCCGGGAAGAATTCCTGTTCAAACACTACCGGTTTCATCGGGCTCTTATCCAGAAGCTCTTTCACATGGAAAAGGAGTTCTCTGACACCCTGCCCGGTAACGGCTGAAATTGGATAAACCGGAATACCCTGTGGCTCAAATTCTGCTTTCAGTTGATCAATAGGGCTTTCTTCGCCATCATCAAAAATACAGTCAATCTTGTTGGCTGCGATCACCTGCGGTCTTGCTGCAATTTCCGGATTGTAGGCCTCCAGTTCTTTATTGATCTTGTGGATATCCTCCACTGGATCACGACCTTCTACGGAAGCGGCATCTACAATGTGGATGATAACTCGTGTACGCTCAATATGACGGAGGAATTCATGTCCAAGCCCCACACCTTCCGATGCACCTTCGATCAGTCCCGGGATATCAGCGATAACAAAGCCGCCGTTATCAGTATCTACAACGCCAAGATTAGGGCTCAACGTTGTAAAATGATAGTTAGCGATCTTCGGCTGTGCATTTGTCACACGGGAAAGGAAGGTAGATTTACCTACATTCGGAAAGCCTACCAGACCAACATCTGCGATCACTTTAAGCTCAAGGAGAACCTCAAGCTCCTGAGCCGGCTGTCCAGGCTGGGCATATTTCGGTACCTGCATGGTAGCTGTTGCATAGTGCTGATTGCCTTTTCCACCACGACCGCCTTTTAATACGACCTGTCTACGATTCTCACCGGACATATCCGCGATGACCTTGCCGGATTCCGCATCCATGATCACCGTACCTTCCGGAACCTTCAGGACCACATCCTTACCGTCTGCACCATGGCAGCGTTTTTTACCGCCTTCCTGGCCATCCTCAGCTTTATATTTTCTTCTGTGTCTGTAGTCTCCGAGAGTATTCTGGCCCTCGTCGATCTCAAAAATCACATCACCGCCACGGCCACCATCGCCGCCATCCGGCCCGCCATTAGGTACATACAGCTCACGTCGGAAGCTTACATGTCCGTCGCCGCCTTTACCGGAGCGGATAATGATCCTTGCTCTATCTGCAAACATATTACACCTCTATTCCAAAAAAAGGCTCCAAACCGGATCGATTTGAAGCCTTTTACCTATTTCATTACTCTGCGTCTACAGGAACGATAGAAACCTGTTTCTTATCGCGACCTTTTCTTGTGAATCTTACGACTCCGTCTGTAAGTGCAAATAAAGTATAGTCTTTACCGCAGCCTACGTTTTCACCTGGGTGAATCTTGGTTCCGCGCTGTCTGTAAAGAATGTTTCCGGCTTTTACAAACTGTCCGTCTGCTCTTTTCGCACCTAATCTCTTAGACTCGGAATCACGACCGTTCTTTGTAGAACCAACTCCCTTTTTATGTGCGAATAACTGAAGGTTCATCTTCATCATTGTTGTTACACCTCCTTGACTTTTACTGTCAAATATCGATTGTTATAACTACCAGCAATTTCCGTCAGACCGAGAAGTAAGGAATCCATAAGGAGCATCCCCCGTTCAGAAAGATCATTTCTGAAATGAATGGAAACAAATCCATCCTTTTCCTGCACATCAAATTTATCATCTGTGAATTTCTCAAGAGAATTCACCGTGGTAATGATCAGTGCAGATACCGCAGCACAGACAATATCCTGTCCGGCTTCTGCATAACCGGCATGTCCCTTCGAAATAAATTCTTCATAAGATCCGTTTTTCTTTCTGACTTTAATTGTAATCATGATGACACCAGATTAACCGTTAATCTTTTCGATCTTAACTTTGGTGTACTGCTGTCTATGTCCGTTTTTCTTGTGATATCCAGTTTTGCGTTTGTATTTGTAAACG
Source organism: Blautia sp. BCRC 81119 (assembly GCF_003184505.1). Lineage (NCBI taxonomy): Bacteria > Bacillati > Bacillota > Clostridia > Lachnospirales > Lachnospiraceae > Blautia > Blautia sp. BCRC 81119. The sequence continues at coordinate 4,586 of NZ_QJHD01000036.1, forward strand.
ATGACCTTGCGATTCTTACCGTTTTCAACTACAGAAGCGGTAACACTGGCATCTTTTACATCCTCGCCAACCTTTAATCCGTCATTGCTGACTGCGATCACGTTGTCAAATGTTACGGTTTCACCAGCTTCTACACCGAGCTTTTCAACTTTAATTACGTCACCCTCGGCAACCTTGTACTGTTTACCACCTGTTGCAATAATTGCGTACATCTGTGGCACCTCCTAATTATTTACTCGCCAAATTCGGTGGCTCCTGTTCTGAAACTGAAGCTCTTTAACCTCTTTGTGCGGCATACTCAATTATCATAACAGTGACATACTGTTATGTCAATAGTTTTTTTGATATTTTTATTATTTTTTTGTAAGCTCACGAATGTCCTCGATCACCGGACGTCTTACTTTCTTTCTGGTCATTTCCAGGATATGCAATGGTGTGATATCAATGGCCCTGCTCTTTATCGGATCCTTTCTGAGAAGCTTCTGTAAAACATGAAAGAGTTCATCTCTGTGATCCGGATTTTCCATGTTGATAAAATCGATCAGGATAATACCTGAAAGATTACGCAGCCGCAACTGCCGGCCGATCTCCGCTGCCGCTTCCAGATTGATCTTACGGAAGGTTTCTTCCATTTTCTTCTTTCCGATATATTTTCCACTGTTTACATCAATGGATACAAAGGCCTCCGTCTGCTGGATCACCAGAAATCCGCCGCTGTTCAACCATACTTTTTCTTTCTGGATCGCATCCAGTGCGGTTTCCACGCGATACAGCTTATAAAGCGGAAGAAGTTTGTCCTGATAAAAACGAAGCTTTTCTTTAAGCTCCGGGCTGATCTCTTCCAGATATCCTAGGATCATTTCTCTGATTTCCGGCACATCGGTAATGATCTCATCCAAGTCACGACCATAAGCATCCCTTACAGCAGCCACATAAAATGGTTCTGTCTCCAGTACAAGACTGAAACAGGTACGGTTCCGTCCCTGAACTACGGCTTTATGGTAGCGGCCCTTCAGCCACTCCAGTTCCTTCAGGATCTCTTCTTTGGAAGCGTCTGCGGCATTGGTCCGGACAATGATACCGAATTCCTTATCCGGACGCTCTGCTTCCTCTTTCAGCCATCCGCTGAGGCGATGGCGATCTTCCAGTGCCAGCTTGGAAGACAGACCAAACTTTTTATCTCCTGTAGTGAGAACAAGATATCTTCCCGTAAAATTCAGATTGGATGTCAGTGCCGGAAGTTTTCCCTTCATGGCATCCCTGCTCACCTGTACCAGGAGCTCATCTCCAGGCCGCAATGGTCCGTTTCCTTTTCTTCCTGCGGAAAAAACAGCTCTCTGTGCCTCTGCAAGAGAATAGTAGCATCTCTTTCCAGGCTCGATCTGCACAAAAGCCGCCTGGATATTGGATGCGATATTTTCGACCTGTCCGGTGTATATATTTCCAAGAATGGATTTTTCCTGATCGGATTCCAGTCGGATCTCAACGATCCGTTCCTCCTCCGAAAGAGCCGCTACTGTACAGGGCACACCATGGATCTCCATTCTTGTTATGATCAGTTTACTCAATTTCCTCACCTAATGATTCCAGAGTCACAAAACGTGGGCTTGCATTTTCTCCTTTATCGGCATACATTTCCAGACGTTTCACTGTGAAGGCAAATTCCGGAAGTTCTTCTCCAATCCAGTGGAAAAAGGTGTTTGTTACCATCTCCGGCTTCGTATAATTAGAGCTTGCAGATGCCAGCATATAAAAGAACCCATTCTCTCTTACTTCCATTTTATAGATATTCGGACGAAGATCGATCTCCTTTTCGCTACGCTTGGTCTGCTTGGTCACTTTGATCTCCGGCTGTGCCAGAAATTCTTTCACACGGCTTTTCCAGTCAATAGAAGGCTCTTTGCCCGGACGGAACTCCACAAGATAATCTGCTGCTGCCACCAGTGCCATCGCTTTACCCGCTTTTCCATCCTCTACCTTGCGGACGCTAACGATATGCATCCCCTCTGCCATCTGTTCCTCCAGACGGGCTGCGATCTCTGCAGTAGGCATATCTTCTGCCATTTCCAGGTCAAAATAATCTCCGAGACTCTCCATCCCCACTCCAAGTGGAACCGCAAAAGACATGATCATATGCGGGCTGTATCCACCGGAAAACGCTACCGGGAGCTCTGCACGACGAAGCGCTTTCTGGAAATAACGCATGGTATCCAGATGTCCCACAAACTTCATAGGACCCTCTTTGCTGAATTTAATTCTTACCTTCAAGGCAGACACCTCCTTTAAATTTCATAGCTCCACATGCAGAACATTTCTGACGGCAGTTTTCCGTCACAACACCCTCTTTTGCACGCTGCCATTCACGCTCCAGGAATCTGCGGCTGACACCGGTATCAATGAAATCCCATGGAAGGATCTCATCCAGGCTTCTTTCACGAAGTGTGTAGAATGTCATATCCACTCCGCATTCAGCCATAGCTTCCTTCCAGATATCATAATCAAAATTTTCTGTCCAAGCATCGTAAAGGGCACCTTTTTCATAAGCCTTCAGGATCACATCCGCGCATCGTCTGTCCCCGCGTGCGAGAAATCCTTCCAGAGCTGTTACATCCGGTTCATGCCAGTTATAACGGATACTTCTCTGATTCAGCTGGGCGCGGACTTCATTTTTAACCACCTTGGCTTTTTCCACAAAATCCTGCTCTGTATACATTGGTGCCCACTGAAATGGGGTAAACGGCTTCGGCACAAAGAAAGATGTGCTGACGTTGATCTGTACCTTGCCTTTACGCTGTTCTTTCGGAACCACCTCATAATAGGTCTCTGCGATCTTCTGTGCCAGATGAGCAATTCCCTTCATATCGTCTTCTGTTTCTGTGGGAAGACCGAGCATAAAGTAAAGCTTCACCTGATTCCAGCCACCCTTGAATGCTTCGCCCGCACCATGGAGGATCACTTCCTCTGTCAGACCTTTGTTGATAACGTCACGAAGTCGCTGAGAACCGGCCTCCGGAGCAAAAGTCAGGCTGCTTTTCTTTACATCCTGCACTTTACTCATAACATCCAGTGCAAACGCATCGATCCTGAGAGATGGTAAGGAAATATTAACAGCCTTTCCATGAAACTCTTCGATCAGGAAGTTCACCAGTTCTTTCAGCTGGGAATAGTCACTGGAGCTTAAGGAACTAAGGGAAATCTCTTCGTGTCCTGTATTTTTCAGCATGATACGCGCCGATTCCTTCAAAGTCTCCACATCACGTTCACGGGTCGGACGATAGATCATACCTGCCTGGCAGAAACGACAGCCTCGAATGCATCCTCTCTGGATCTCAAGAGTTACACGATCCTGTGTTGCCTTAATGTGAGGAACGACCGGTGCCTCCACAGCACGATATTCCTTTTCCATATCAATGATCAGCTGTTTCTGGACCTTCTCAGGAACACCATCCGCCGTCGGTGCAAAGGATGCGATCGTGCCGTCTTCTTTATAGGTAACTTCATAAAGAGATGGAACATAAATTCCAGGGATCTTAGCTGCTGCCAGAAGAAAATCCTTCCTGCTGCCACCAGCCTTTTTATTTGCCTTGTACGCATCAAAAAGTGCATCATAAACCGTTTCACCTTCTCCGATATAAAACATATCAAAAAAAGGTGCCAGCGGCTCCGGATTATACGCACAGGCACCGCCACCGATCACAATAGGAAAATCCTCACCACGGTCTGCACTTTTCAGCGGGATACCACTGAGATCCAGTACCTGGAGGATGTTGGTATAACACATCTCGTACCCGATCGTAATTCCAAGAAAATCAAAATCCCGGATAGGCTCCTGGGATTCCAGTGCAAACAACGGGATCTTCTCCTCCCTCATCACCTTATCCAGATCCGGCCATGGGGAAAAGAGCCGCTCACACCATACGTCCTCGCGCTGGTTGAACATGTTATAGAGGATCATCATGCCCAGGTTTGACATTCCGATCTCGTAGACATCCGGGAAGCACATTGCGAAACGGATATCTACTGCATTTTTATCTTTCATTACGGAGTTGACTTCACCGCCGATATAACGGGCAGCTTTGTCAACCTTCATTAAAATTTCATCACTAAGTGCTAATTTTCTCATTCTTTTCCTTTCAACAATTGTTACTTTCTGCCAAAACAGAGATTTTCCTGATGGTGGCATACCGTATCCTTTTTTCTGAATAAACTTGAAAAATAGTATGCATTTTCCAGGCCGTTTTGACTCAAAAAATGGCACATGGTCACTTATGTTTTTATTTTAGCATATGCCGTTAATTATCTTATTATAATACAGGTCATTTCATAAATTCAAGGGAAATCGTTTGCTTTTTCCAAAGTGCTAAAATTTGTCTTTTTTCATTTCGGAATATTCTAAGTAAAAAATTTTTTCATTTTGTCAAAAATTGATAAAAATGGAGGGATAATAGAATGCAAATCATACATATCAGTAATGTAAGAGTTAAAAGCAGAAATTAAATCCGCTTATAACTGACCAAAAAACGGCCTGTAATGGCTGATGACAGAAAAGAAAAAAGACATGAAAGAAACAACCGAAAAGAAAGAAGGCATCACTTTGGAAGATTACCTGGAATACTGGTACTACAACAATTACCTTCCCACTTCAACCAGCAGCAGTACAGATGCTTACTACCGCTAGATGATTTTTAGTGTTATTGAGCCGAATCTTCCAGCTATGGGGCTGCCCGTGGAAAAGACATATGCGATATTCCTGAATGCACTTTTGGAACGTGTGAGCATAAAAAGCGAAAATACGGCAGCTTCTTTACACCGTTTTCTCCGTATTCTCATAACAAATGGGCTTGGAAACAAAATTGGAAATCTGTGGCTTTTCCTGGATTTGAAAAATTATTCTGCAATTGAGAAAGAATTGATCCTTTATACGCCGGAACAGCTTTCCTGTTTCCTGTCAGCTGCAAAAAATGATACGGCTTCCCATTATCTTGAATTTGCCCTGGCACTTTACTGCGGACTGAAAGCCGGGGAAATCCTGAACCTTAAGTATGACAGTTTTGATCTGAGAGCAGGTACTGTTACCGTAACTGGGATGCATATCAGAAATTATAGTACCAATGAGCATTATGAATCAAAAGCAGGACAAGAAAAATACAGTAACAGAAAGCTCCGTGGTGAAAGTAACTACCGCACCCTACCTGTGCCAGATTTCCTTTTTGATGAAATTAAATGCAGAAAATCTCAGAATGAGCGCATCCATAAAAAATATCCAGGCCTGGCTGAAAAAGATGTTCTTTGTCTTGGACCATACGGAAAGACAAAGACACTTCCAGCATTAAACACCAGATTGAAAAAGATTACGCAGGCTGCAGGCCTGCCTGGTATCACAATGGGAGATCTTCGCTATATGTATCTTGCCAGTCTTATAAAAGAAGAAAAGCATATTAAAAGGATCATGGAGCTCTTTGGTTATACAAACCCCAGCCGGATGCTGACCCTGTGTCAGCAGATTGCGGAACCGCAGGGAGAACTTTCCACTATGAAATTTATATTACCAGTGATGTTTTAAATGGAATAAAAATTATTCAAAAAATATTCCCTGTAGACGGAATCTCCTGGGAGCAGGTAGACATCTGTTTCTTTCCAGCTACGGGGAACAGGTAGAAGACGGTTCGTAGAAACATATTCCCCGATTGCGTGAGAAATGTCATAAACGTCCGGCTCTTTTACAAACACGTAAACTTTCTTGGTGAAATCCGGGCTGTAATGTCCCAGACACTGAGAAATTGTTTTGATATGGACCTGATAATCAGACAGAATTGTCGCATAGGTATTACGGAATTTTCTCCATTCAAGTCTTGGAAATTCACATTGTTGCAGAATCCGATTATAAGCATCTGTATAAAATCTGCGATTATAGCAGCGTCCATCTTTCTGGCAGCAGATATATCCCAGATTCTGAAAGCCTGGATCTTCTGCTTTGCGTTTTTCATACCGCTGCCGTTCCAGCAGAATCTCGTCAAGGACAAAGTCTGCCAGTTCTACCTGCCGGTGGCTCCTCGCTGTTTTCAGCTGGATTTCCTGCGACAATGCTGGCCGCTCTATATGAGAGTTTTCCGGATACAGACTTCTTCCGAGCTGACGTGTCACGGTAAGTTTTTTATTAAGAAAATCAATATCTTCATATTTCAGTCCGATCGCCTCCGATACTCTGAGACCGGCAGTAACGGCAAGAAGCATAGGAAGATAGATCTGTGGTTCCTGTTTCCGGCAGAGATGTAAAAGATGCGCATCCTGTTCTACTGTATATACGTTTGCTTCTGTTTTCGTTTCTTTTTGAAAAAGACCGGATTTCTTTAATTCATAATTGAGACCGCTGTATATGTTTACTGGAAAATAACTCCGTTCCTGTGCATAGCGCAGAGACCCTGATATCATTCCGATGGCGGTACGCTGTACATTTCTTGAAGGAATCTTCCGTAATGCCCGGATCAGGTCTTTTCTCTGCAGACAATCAAGTTTTTGGTGTCCGATCACGGGAAGGATATGATTATTCAAGATGCTGCGATAAGAAGTATAGGTATTATAGGAAATTCGTTTTTCTCCGATCATATGATGATAAAACCAGTATTCGTAGAATTCCCTGACTGTATAAGAAAAAGGGATGAAAGTTCCCCTGGCAATGTGCATCAGTGCAAGATCCCTTTCCATACGGGCCGTCTGCTTGTCAGATGAGGTTCTCTGTACCGTCCTAACATCACCGGATTCAAAAACCAGTTGAAGACGGAAACAGTATTTTTTCCTGGATGCCAGGTAAACCACATCTCCCAGTGATCGTCCAGAAATAATATTTCCATAGAAAAAGGGTTCTTTTACGGCTGGAAACAATGGATATTTTTTCTTTTGCATAAATAGATTTCTCCTTCTCACCGCTCTGTTCCGGATTCAAAAACAGGATCCAAGGTGTTTCCGATGACTATGCCTATTTCGGGTTCCTCACATGGGAATATACTACAAAATGCCAAAGTCGTATTTAGTTTTGTATGACCGAGAATGGCAGAAATTGTCTCCAGGGAGAATCCCTGTTCCATAAGAAAACGGGCAAACATATAGCGGAGGTCACCCATACAGACTACAGGGAGGCCGGCTTCTATTGCGATCTGTTTTAAAGAAACCCCAAGTGTGTTGTCGGATTTTGTCTTTGCAGCCGGGCCAAGACAGATGCTGGATTTATATTTGGTTTCGGATGGATATTTTTCCAGGATAGAAAGGTTCTTTTTTCTGCGTATGGCAAGTTCCTGGAAAATAAAAGAAGGGATTTTTAAGGTACGGTTTTGTCTGGTTCCGGAAAGCTTTTTGAACTGATAGCCATCTTCTGTATTACGCTGTATGGTATATATACGCTGTATTTTTACTGTACATTCTTTTTTATGGAAATCTGAATATCTAAGCCCAAGAATTTCTCCTTTTTTCAAGCCACAGAAAAGTGCCAGCTGAATCTCCAGATAACTGCTGGAATGTGAAGCTACGTCCAGAAATCTGCGAAGCTGTTCGTTGGAATAAAACGTTACATTTCTCACAGGCTCCGGATAATGTCTGATCTCCTGAAAGTTAATATCCGGAATATAGGAATTATAGTAAGCGAAACGCAGAGCCGTATGAAGAAGCCGGTAAGCGTAATATCCTCCATTGGTACAGACTTTTTGACAGTCTCCCAGAACTTTATTAATATAACCGGTACTGATGCAGTCAAGGAGGATATCTTTGTGAAGATGCGGCAGTATGATCAGTTCTATCACCCATCGATTACGCAACTGGGCACTGGAACTGTTAAAAATCGGTGTATAGACATCTCTGAGCCAGTAATTCAGGTATTCCGAAAAAGTAAACGGCATGTTCCGGGATTTTTTTAACCTGGATATTTGATCCTGGTAAGCATCCATGGACTGCTGGTAACTCTCTAGGGCGTCTTCCTTTGATGAAAAACCGGCACTGCTGCCATATTCAATAGTGCAGATGAGGGAATTCACAGTTTTAGTGAGATGTCTCCAGGTGCCATTTTTTTCCTGAAATACGGGAGTTCTTGTGTGTTCTTGCATTTCTTGTTTTTTCCTTTGTGTGTTATTTCCTTATCGTAAAGATATTTTACATTTTACCATAAACAGATCATGTATCTTTTGCAATCCATATCTAACTCCTCAGTAGTCATTTCTTTCGTATGATTCTGTAATACGTTGCCAGTAGTTCTACCTCGATAAGAATAGATGAATGAATATTCCGGTCAGCAAGTCCATACTATCCAACTATTAGGAAAATGATTGGCAATTATGTAGAATACAAGAAATCTCACAAATGCAAAGCCGACTTACTCCCCACAAAGCGGCTCTGGGCTTGGAATTCACTCAATTCTTATCAATTGTAAACAAGCCAAGCAAACGATATACAAACAAGTGCTTTTGTGTTAATGTTCTCTAAATACAATAAAAGAGTAGAGAACTTATTGATATGCCCCATACCCTTATTCTATTATTTTTGCGTATAATTTTTAAACAACTTTAGAAATTATCATTACATTTGAAAATTTTATTTCATATCCTGCATCAGCAATTCCCATAAGTAACGCTGCCAGAAACGCCGGCGTAAATCCTATGCTTTCAATAAAATTCTGAACATTAAAAATCCTATAGTAGGATTTCCCATTTGGGGCTGTACATATCTCAACTTCATTCAGCAATTCTATTTTTTTTATAACAATCTCAAAATAACTTTTTGATTCAAATATTGGTCTGATTTCTGATTCCAAGAAACTTTTCATTTTTGTAATATCATCCAGGCATATCAAAGAATAATGCTCCATATATTTTTTGAAAAGAAACGGCGTATCAATAACAGAAAGCATATCTTGATACATTTTTCTAAAATATTGCAAAACAAAACTTTTATTTAAATATGGTTGGTTTGTTAAAAATTGTGGGGAATGCTTTTTTTTCATATCATTATATATTTTTTCTATCGCTATGCAATGTTCTTTGAAACTTTTCTCCGCACTTATCCCCTTAGTTCTTTCTATCAGAAAGTAATTTTCATTTCCAATAAACTGAATATGATTCAGTTCATTAAATTTGTTCTTTATTTGATTATAGTTACTAACGATTTGTTCCTTTCCAAAATCATCTCTAAGGCTTATATAAAATTGCTCGATTAAATCTTCCATATCTTTTGGGATAAATCCTTTAATTTTACGTGTTCCATTCCATTCAATACAATATTTTTCAAATATAATACTATACCCCATCCATTGACACAAATCATACATAAACTGGTTTGTACGGTCATCTGATTCATTATAATAATGGTACTCCATGTCATAGGAATAATGGTCACACCAAACTTGCAGATATTCTTTTGCAGATACACGTTTATCATTATACGAAACAAATTGATTCTCAGAAAACTTATCCCATTTATCAATACGCTTTTGGTTGAGATTTTTTGCAAATGCAACTTGCACTGCATGATACTCTGTCAGTTTCGCTGCTCGTAAATCTGCATATTTTACTATTCGATCCCAAATATGCGTGAATTCATGAAATAAAATAACTTTTAAATACTCCATAGGACATTTGGCCTTTAAATATTTTTCATTAATCCTTATTTCAAGTTCACTACTGAAAATTGGAGATACTGCCGCATCACATCCACGCATATTCATAAAAGTTATTTTTTTAATTTCCGGCAATTCGTAAAAGCTAATATATATCTTAAAATTTTCATATTCTTCATAGACCATCTTTCGCAATTCAGTTTCTCTCTTTTTTCGACGCTCTTTAATTTCGCCCTCTGATATCATTATAAAACTTCCTGTAATCATACTTTTTCCTGCCTTTTATTTTATTATCAAAAAATATATTTTCTTTAAGTCCTGCATCATCAACCACTAATGTTTTTATCATAGGTTACACTGTTGATTTCTAATCGTTGTACTTAATTAAGTAATTGTTATTCTTTCTTATCGTAAAAAGTTGCCAACAAACGCAAATCAAATCTGGCTGTAACTCCGGTACTATTATTAAACATATACTTTCTGCTGAAGAACTAACTATCAGATTTCCTGATAGTTACAAGGAACTCTCTTTATAATTGTTATAAAGGCTACTTGGAATAGATATCTTCTTTATTCTACTCTATAATATCATGTATTGCTTTATTCTGCGGCTTCGGTCAATACATTAGACTCATACATTTTTATACTGATCTCAAGGCATCCCGCAATAAAGTCTGTAAATTTTTGTTTGTAATGTTAAAGTTGTATTTCCATTCAACCAAAATGACCCCCTTATCTTGACATATTTTGCGTTTTTTCTCATCGAGAACTTTTCTATGCTCCAATGCTTTCTTTCCTCCAAAAAAATCTACATCCGTATAATGTTGTATTCCCTGATATTCTATTCCAACATTTAATTTGGGAATATAAATATCCAAACTTTGGGGAGAAAGCCATTCCGGTCTATATTGAAATATAGCATCTGAATAAGTTTTCTTTACTAATAAAAAAAGAGATTGTTCATGTTTCCATTTAGATATTATGATTCCATTTTCAATTAATTCTCCCTTTAAAATGCTCTTTGCTGTTTTCCAGTCATAATTCTTATCCCCTGCATTCTGTGCCTTAAGATACATAGCTTGTAAAAAAGGCATTAATGTATTTTTTAAATTCAAATACAATTCAAATTCTGATCTAAAAAAGCCCTTTTGCACTAATCCTTCTATATTCTTTCGAGTAGCATATATTATATATGGATTTGTGTCCTTTCTTGTAACATAACCCTGATAATGCATTAAACTATTAGGAACTCTCATAGTATATGCGTAAGAATCATTTCCACAGCATTCCAAATAATAGCATAAATGAACTCCCAGCAATTTATATCCACCGAAGTTCTCTCCCAATACTGCTGAATAAACTAAGTGATTCATTAATTCTATTGTTTCTTTTTTATCGCGACAAAAAATAGCCAAATGATTAATTGTATCATCATCCGGTAATAAATTTTCTATTACATAATCCTTTTTAGCTTCTTTTTTTATTAATGCTTGTATCATAAAATAATTAGGTGTATATGACTCTGGATAAATAAAAGCAACATCTGAATCATCAATATTATTAAACTGCTCTAAAAAGCTCTGTACATATTTATTAACAACATATTTATACGAATTCTCTTCTAATATTGTCTTTTTTGCATCATCCCACTCTTTCAGTGTTTGCCTCCACAAAAATTTTTCATATCCGGATTCAATAAAATCATCTTTAATTTTTTCTATTCCAACATTATATTTTGAAAAGGCTTCTTCTTTCAAAAATTCATTTAAATTCATTTTAATCTCCATTCCGCCGCCTTCGGCAGACGGCACAAATAGCAATGAAAGTGTTCCAACTCTCTACACTGAAGTAAAAACAGTAGCGTTATCATTCTTAGCTCTGTTAGGCGGAGTCTTTTTAGACTTCATTTCCGCTTTCTCATTCAGACTTCACAACTCAAGCAACTGAGGAAGAGAAAATTTATCGGTATCTCCAAGATTTACGATCTTTTTCATCAGCTCATTATATCCCAGAAGCGCATTCATTGGTGTTCGGATATCATGAACGTTTTCCATCAAATCGTGCCTTTGAGAATCTGTATAAAGCTTTCCTAATATGGAAGCCTGTTTGATAATTGCCTTTGGATTCAGAACTTCATATATATGCTTCAACAGCGTTGATCTTGACATTTGGAATTTGTATTTTATAAATAGGTAAGCCCAAAAGCAGACCTGCCCATCTTCCATATTTATTTCATTATACACAAATATCTATCTGTTTTTTACAATACAGACCAACCAGTATTTCAGATATTATAATTTAACCTATTGTGCTATTTCAAATAAAATGTTTAAAAACTTGTAAAAGCCGCAAAAAATCCCTGTTTTTTGATAAACAAATTTTTTAGAATATCAGTTCTTTGATTTTTCCAAGTTCGCAGGTTTCACCGAAAATACTGTTTAATGCAATGCAGAGGTTGTATGCTAATACTTTATTAACCAAACGGGTGCATAAGCCCTGAAAGCTTTTGGCAAGTACTCTTTCAGCATTTAACTGACCGCTTAACTGTGAAAAGACAGTTTCTACCCGTCTTCTCAATTTGAAGATCAGTTGACGCACCGATTTTGGCCAGTTTTCTTTACTGTTGGAACGCTTGAGTGCAAAAAGACAGATCGTTTGTTCCTGCATTTCCTGCATGAGTTTTTCGCCAACATATCCTTTATCTGCTAAAATTGTAATATTTGAACAATTATCCACCAGATCTCGTAATCCTTCACGGTCATCTGTGGATGCCGGCGTAATCTCAAATGCAGTAATGTAACCTTCTAACGTGACCAGGGCATGCACTTTATAGCCGAAGTAAGTTTCCTTTTTAGAAGGGCACTTTCCGTAATCAGCACCCTGGCTGCGAAATGTTTTGCAGTATCGTGCACGTCCGAATTTGCAAACTGCAAGCGGAAAACTATCAATAATGCAATAAGAACTGACCGGAACCGGAAAAACAGAGAGCATCTTTTGTCTTAATAATTCGGTTGTCTGCATCAGAGCACGTCTCATTTATATATGGATAAAACGAACTCTTTTTCCAGTGTTTCCCGTAAATATAGGAGGGAAGAAAAATCCCTCTTCTTTTTTTCCAAGGAGAAAACCGCCTCCGTGCAGGTTAAACATGACTGGAAGTTTTCCTTCATAATTTCGGGGACGGTAAATATCCATGAAATGACAGGGCTTTCCATCTCCCATATAGTCAATGTCACAAATGAGTTCCACATCTTCCGGAAACGGATATTCCGCTTCATGTTTTTTCAGAAAATTATCAAGAAGTTTTTCTTTTTTTGCGGTTTGCTGTGCAATCATTTTATTAAACATGATTTCCCCTCCAGCTATGAAACAATCTACTATTAATACAAATGAATTTTCTTCTCTACAAGTCTGTCACCTTCATACTGCAATTTTACAGAAAAAAAGCGTTTTTCTCCTGAAAGGAGCAGATCAAGAAATACCTGATCCCCCTCCCATGCCGGAAGATTCGGCACCATGGCTTTGTCAACCCAGCAAAGTTCTCCCTCATCACATTCAATCAGTTCTCCTGCATATTCATCGGCCGTGAACACACACATAAGTTCTGATTCGCATTCACTGTTTATAAATGTCACCAGGCCACGGAACTTATAGGAGGTAAGTGTCAGCCCTGTTTCCTCTTTCACCTCACGAACAAGGCATTCTTCCGGAGTTTCCTGACTTTCCACATGCCCGCCAACGCCGATCCATTTGCCCTCATTCATATCATCCTGTTTTTTTACTCTGTGAAGCATCAGGAATTTATCATCGTTTTCTATATAACATAATGTCGTTGTCGTCATTTGATCCCTTCTTTCAGTTCCATCATCCTGCCACTGCCAGTGTGATATAAACCAGGATTGAGACCACACAATACAGAGAATTTGTTGTGGATGCATAAGCACTGCTCTCTTTCTTTCTCAGAAAAGTCTGCATACTGAATGTAGCAGGCGAGGACATATATGTAATAACCGCCAGGTTCAGAAGCCTGGAACCTCCTACCAAATATTTTACTGCCATGAGAACTCCCGCAATCATCACTGCCTGCAAAAGGATTCTCAGCAATATGGTTTTGAGGCAGGGGCTGATAAGTTCCGGCGCAAGTTCCATACTGTACCCAACTACAATAAGAATAATCGGCGTAATGGCCGTTGTCAGAATATTCTCCACACTGAGATAACAATTGCCAAAAGGACTGTCCAGAAGCCGGGTGATCATTCGTGTCAGTCCTGCAATAATTCCAAGAACCGTTCCTATAAAAGCAGGGGTTCGCAATGCACTGTAAAACAGGCTTTTTGCATTGATCTTTTCCCCGTTTTCCGTCTGTCCCAGCATTCCCATATACACACTGAATCCAAAAAGAAGTCCCGCAATATCCAGCACTGCAATCTGTGAAAGATTTTCGCTGCCACAAAGACTTGTATACAACGGGTAAGCCATCATTCCACCTTCATAGATACAGACCAGAAACGGAAGATATTTCTTATATGGCTCGTCCATAAATCTTTTCATCCAGAATCCTGCCCCAAATGAAATCAAGAGCATCACAAACATGATCAGAACCAGAATTCCGATCTTTCCACTGTACTCTGCTGTTGCCAGTGCATGAAAAATTGCCACAGGAAGCATAATATTTGTTACCAGTGTTTTCATGTTATTGACACCACTCTGATCTAAAAGTTTCCATTTTCTGCACAGGATTCCAAGAATGATCATCGCCAGTACAGGCAAAACAATCTCCAAAACTTCCATCTCTCTGTCTTCCTCTCCATTGTCTTTAATCTTTTGTTTTTATCTGTTTCTGTGCATCTGCAAAATCTCCATCATCACTTCATATAACGCCATATTCTCTCTCACCACCAGAGCCAGGCTCTCTTTCGCCTGATTCAAAAGATGAAAAAGTTTTCGTACACTGGAATATTTTTCCGCGGAGCACCTGGATCTTAAATATCCTTTTTCGTCGTAATAATACTGTTCATCCAGCAATACAACGATCTTCTCCGCATCTCTCACTGCCTGGATACCAAGCTGTCCAGAACCCTCTGGCATCCGCTGCTGATATCCCTGTCCCGCAAAATCATTCAGAAAATTTTCCACCTCGCGGTCATTATTGGCATACACCACTGCAATATGCGGATACCATCTGGGGCTTCTTTTTTCCGGCAGGTGCATCATGTTCTGGATAAAAGAGGAAAGTTCCGCATTGGTACGGATCCGGTTTGTCAGATGGAATTTCTGGATCTCCGGCAGATTTCCCAGGCTTTCCACAATGCTACGATCCATCTCTTCCGGTGAGATCACATCCTCGGAATCACTGGAAAAGATCACCGGCCTGTGCTCACTCCATGTAAGCAGAACCGATAATTTTTCCAGGGACAGAAGATGTGCTTCATCTACCAGAATGCTGCTGTAACAGCCAAGATCCGTCGTTCCGTCCAGCTGAGTATCTGCCAGAAAATCTATCCGCCGCAGACGTTCATGAAGAATCTTCCATTCTTTTCCCGCCTCTCCACAGTGAATGATACAGACTCTCTGGCGCACGGACAACTTCATCGCAATATCATAAAGCAACAATGTTTTTCCGGTTCCTGGAAGTCCGCTGAACCAGAAATATCCTCCTCTTTCTCCACGTATTCTCTTCAGAATCTGCCGTTCAATATCTCTCTGCTGGGAAGTAAGGAAATACTCTTTTTTGAGAAAACGCTCCGGTTCTGTCAGTGGAGAGATCAGATAAAGCTCTGCCTGAAACAGATCCTCGATATCTTCCTCATAGTCCGGGCTTTCTTTCCCCAATGCAATACATAGCTGTTTCCAGTCCCCCTCCACAATGTGATCGTGATTGGTCAGTCTCACCAGACGATCTTCACTGCTGATATAGGTATAAGACAGGATCGATTTCCCAAAAACAGACAGATAATACCGGTTCTGAATCAGCTGTCTTCGAATGGCCTCATCCGATACACTGCCGCTTTTCAGTTCAATATTTACGATCTGATCATCCTTGATCTGAAGGAGATCAAACTCCTTTCCAAGCTTCGGGATCTGGAACGAATAAAAAAGCCGGAGCTTATATACCTCTTCCATATGCAGTTCCAGTTGCTTCACCAGTGCTTTCATACTTTCCAGTTCCCACTCTTTGATCCTGAGAAAAAAATCTCTGCTGGAAAGCTGGCGTTCCAGCTTCTGGACACATTCCATATTCTGATTTCTTGTAAGTGCATAGATCGATATTGCCTTCATATTTTAACCCTTACCTGCTGTTTATTTCTTTATCCGCAGTGTCCTGAGATGATCCTTCTGCTCCTGTGTGATCCGGTAGCTTTCAATGGATTTCTGGATCGTCTTGTTATGAGTCCAGATATCCATTCTCTGCTCTTCCAGGAATGGAAGGATCTTCTCATACTGTTTTGCCAGTGCTGTAGCAAAATACCAGGCTCGCATCATATTTACATAATATTCTTCCGAGCGGATCGCTGCCACTTTCTCCGGATATTCCGGTTTAAATCCTTCGTCCAGATAATGGCGCATCAGCATACTGATCCCGAACCGGATAGTATAGGGCTGATCCGATTCCATCCAGCGATAAACCTCCCGGATAAATATATCACGGTGTTTTTTCATCATATGGAGCGTCAGCAGATCACAGGTCGCCCAGTTATCAATATACGGAAGAAAACGCTCCAGTTCTTTCAGACATTTATCATAATCTCTGATCTGCTCGATCAGCAGGCCATGGAGATTATTTTCCTCATAATACTGATGAGGAAGAACCTTCAGGAACATTTCGGATCTTTCTGTTTTTCCAAATTCTTTTGCAAATTTCCGGAGTATCGGTGTCCGGATACCGATGATCTTTTCTTTCTCCACAGTCGGAACCAGCCTTGCATGAAAATCCCGATATCCTGTATCCTGCATTTCAAACAGTCTTTTCCGGACATCCCGGATCATCTCTTCCTGATTCATTTATCATCCCCGCCTTTTATACCAAAGATCGCGATCAGAGAACTCACCAGCAGAAGCATGGGGTAAAACAGTTTCGGCATGATCTGAAAAGCAGAAAGCTCAAATCCCAGTTCCTTTGCCGCAGAAATGGCAACCAGCATCTGGGCTCCATATGGGATCACCCCCTGGAAAATACAGGAAAATGTATCCAGGATAGAAGCTGTCTTTCTGGAAGTGATCTTATATTCCAGCGCCATTTCCTTTGCAATGGGGTTGGCCATAACAATGGCCACCGTATTATTGGCTGTTGCGATATCCATAGTTCCAACCAGAAGTCCCATACCAAGAAGTCCGCCTTTTTTCCCTTTAAAAACTCTCTGTATTCCAGAAAGCAGTGCTTCAAAGCCTCCATGCTCCCGGATCAGCGCACACATGGCTGCTACAAGGATAGCCACCATACAGGTCTCGAACATTCCAGAAACACCGGATCCGATATTGGTCAGAAGCTCCACTGGCGTGATATGTCCTCCAAGAAGCATAATAAATGCTCCGGAGACAATTCCGATCAGAAGTACCACAAATACATTGATGCCGATAATCCCGCCAATCAGCACCAGAATATATGGAAAGATCTGTATAAGATGATAATCCTGTACCACTCTTCCCTGGATCTCTGTCTGAAAAGACAGGATAAGGATCAGGATCAGTGTAACAACAGCTGCCGGAAATGCGATCCAGAAATTTTCCCGGAATTTATCTTTCATCTGACAGCCCTGACCGTTGCAGGCTGCGATCGTGGTATCAGAAATAAAAGAAAGGTTGTCACCAAACATGGCTCCTCCCATCACCGATGCCACACAAAATGCCATATCAAAACCGGAAGCTTTGGAAACCGCTACCGCAATAGGGGTAAGAAGCGTGATCGTCCCAACGGAAGTTCCCATAGCCACAGATACGAAGCAGGCAACTACAAACAATACCGCAACAGAAAAACGTGCCGGTATCAGAGAAAGCATACAGTAGGCCACACTTTCTGCACTGCTGCGCCCCACAACACCCACAAAAGAGCCTGCGGTCAGAAAAATCAGAAGCATGGTGATGATATTTTTATCTCCTACTCCTTTTGCCATAAGCTCCAGCTTTCTGTCAAAGCTGATCGTTCTGTTCTGAACACATGCCACCAGGATCGCAGACAGAAAAGCCACAACGATCGGTACATTATAAAATCCCATAGGGATCTTCATCACATACTCAAACAAAATCCCCAGTCCCAGATACAGGACCAGAAAAACACCGATAGGCAGCAGTGCGATCACATTTCCTTTTTTCTTCATTTCCTCCATAAAACAATTCCCTTCATCACTTATTATATTCCCGGTTTTTTTCTCCGGGTGATCTGTTTTCTATCATATCATATTTCCCCATTCCTGTCCTGTTGCTGACGGAAACTTCTTCATATTTCCGTCACGATCCTGTTATCTCTGATATTTTTTACCTTATTTAACAAGATTTTCACCAATTAAATCGTTCCTTCCGTTGAAATCCAAAGCTTTTTTCAGTATAATTGGCTGTAGACAATTGTGAAAAAGATATCCGAAGGATTTATGTTGATATCTCTGATCACAGTCATTAAAGGAGGAATATGATTATGGCAACATGGAAAAATCTGGACACTCTTGCTTCTTACAGCAAACTTAACAGTCTGAAAGATCACGTGAACATTGCAGAAGCAATGTCCGGCGAGCAGGGTGCAGAACGTGTAAAGAAGTACAGCGTACCGATGGCAGCAGGTCTGGCTTACAATTACGCAGCTAAGGAAGTGGACGAGACCGTTCTTGACGCACTTTCCAAACTGGCTGATGAGGCAGAACTGATCGAAAAATTCCAGGAATTATATAACGGCGCAGTGATCAACACAGGCGAGAAACGTATGGTCCTTCATCATCTTGCACGTACACAGCTTGGCGAGCCTGTTGTTGTTGACGGTGTGGACAAGCGAGAATTCTATGTAGCTCAGCAGAAGAAAGCTGCAGATTTTGCAAACAAAGTACATGCAGGCGAGATCACAAATGAAGCCGGTGAGAAATTCACTACGGTTGTACAGATCGGTATCGGCGGAAGTGACCTGGGACCGCGTGCATTATATATCGCACTTGAGAACTGGGCAAAGGCAAACAACACCTTCAAGATGGAAGCAAAATTCATCAGCAACGTTGACCCGGATGATGCAGCTGCTGTTCTTGCATCTGTAGATCTTGCTCACTCTCTTTTCATCGTTGTATCCAAATCCGGTACAACACTTGAAACTCTGACAAATGAGGCATTCGTAAAAGACGCCCTTACAAAAGCGGGCCTGAACCCGTCCAGACATATGCTTGCTGTAACCAGTGAGACCTCTCCTCTTGCAAAGAGTGATGAGTACCTTACCGCTATTTTCATGGACGACTATATCGGCGGACGTTACTCTTCCGTTTCCGGCGTAGGCGGAGCGATCCTTTCCCTTGCATTCGGACCGGAAGTATTCGCAGACATCCTTGACGGAGCTGCCGAGGAGGATAAGCTTGCAACAAATAAGAACATTCTTGAGAACCCGGATATGCTGGATGCCCTGATCGGCGTTTATGAGAGAAATGTACAGGGTTATCCTTCTACTGCAGTTTTACCATACTCACAGGCATTAAGCCGCTTCCCTGCTCATCTTCAGCAGTGTGATATGGAGTCTAACGGTAAATCTGTAAACCGCTTTGGTGAGCCGGTGGATTATGTGACCGGACCGGTGATCTTTGGTGAGCCAGGAACCAACGGACAGCACTCCTTCTACCAGCTTCTGCATCAGGGAACCAATATTGTTCCGCTTCAGTTCATCGGCTTTAAGAAGAGCCAGCTTGGTGTTGATGTTGATATCGAGAACAGCACAAGCCAGCAGAAGCTCTGTGCAAACGTTGCAGCACAGATCGTTGCTTTTGCATGTGGAAAAGAAGATGAGAACCTGAACAAAAACTTCAAGGGCGGACGTCCTTCCAGTATCATTGTTGGTGAGGAACTTACACCGAAGTCTCTGGGTGCGCTTCTTGCACACTTTGAGAACAAGATCATGTTCCAGGGCTTTGTATGGAACCTGAACAGCTTTGACCAGGAGGGTGTACAGCTTGGTAAGGTTCTTGCAAAACGTGTTCTCGCTCATGATACAGACGGAGCACTGAAAGTTTACAGTGATCTTCTTGATATCTGATAAACAGATAGGTACCGTCCCGGAAAATGTTTTTTCGGGACGGTTTTTCTGTATATGTGACCTTAACCGGGAAAGGAAAGCTTAAATATGCAGCAGATAAAAATGATCGGTCTTGATCTGGACGGAACTCTTCTGAATACAAAAAAAGAACTCACAGAAAATACCAGGCGCGTTCTCAGGGAAGCTATTGATGCAGGTATCCTTGTTCTGATGGCTACCGGCCGGCCATATACCGGCATTCCCGCGGAACTGAGAAATTTTCCGGGAATTCACTATGCTCTCACCTCCAACGGATCCAGAGTCCTTGATACAGACCATAATAAACTTCTTATCGAGCAGCTTCTTCCCATGGAAAGTGCAAAAAAAGCTCTCCGTATCTTTGAAAAATATGATACTTTAAGTGAGATCTATTTTGACGGCCAGGGATATGCAGACGCTGCCAAGCTTGATAATGTAGGAAAATACCATCACGACCCTAATATGTGGAATTATGTCCGTACTACCCGTATCGCGGTTCCGGACATCCAGGATGTCATTACAAAAGAAAACAGAAGCATGGATAAAGTCCAGGCGCTTTTTGCAGACATGGAGGAACGTGCCTCCGCCTGGAAGGAATTAAGTGAACTTAAGGAGCTGGAGCTTGTAGGCTCCTTAAGCTACAATATTGAGATCAACGCCGCCGGTGTCAACAAAGGAACCGCTCTTGTTGCTCTTGGCAAAATGCTGGGAATCCCAAGGGAATCCATTATGGCATGCGGAGACGGTGACAACGATGTCCATCTTCTCCGGGAAGTCGGTTTTGGCGTAGCCATGGCCAATGCACAGCCCCAGGTAAAAGAAGCAGCCGATTATATTACTGCTTCCAATGACGAAGACGGTGTAGCACGCGCCATTGAAAAGTTTGCGCTGCACCGATGAGATATTCTATTATGTATGCCAAAAAGGAACCGACAGTTTTTACGCTGTCGGTTCCTTTTTTAGAATGGGATTGAATAGCGGTACATTCACATTCGATCAATATTCATAGTTTCCTGCCGGCTGTTTGATCCTGGTAAGAAGATCATGCCAGGACTGATCCCAGATATACCATTTTCCGGTTTTGGAGTGCTTATATGTACAGATCCATCTGGAACTGTCGCTACCTGCAAAATCAGTAAATGATCTGTAGATCGCAGGAGTGGTCTGGGTCGGTTCAAAATACGGGATATCTTCACTGATGGAATTTCCCTTACCCGGAAGTGTGTCCTGTCTTAACGTAATGGAAATCGGTTTAGACGGAGTATAATTGTTGGCTGGAGTTGCTCCGTTCAGGTAAGAATTGCCAAGATATTTATATCCGTTATCCGCTTTCATACGATCCCTCAAAAAGTTTTTGTAATACTGAGTCATCTCTTTATTATTGAGATAAGAAATCATCTCCTCGCAGTCCGTCGGATTGGTCGGTGTCCAGGTACGATATGCAAGAATCAGCAGAGCCATGGTCTTATAGCGTCCGTCTGCCGTTGTGATATCATACTGTTTCAGCTCCTCTGCATTGGTCGGGATCGTGGTAAAGGTGTAAGTATAGGTATTTATCGTTACATTAATAACTTCCTTCTGTCCTTTATCATTGGTGATCTCTTTTTTTGCAGATTTAGTTCCTTTTGTAAGAACCGGCTCCACCTGTTTCTTTACTGTCTGTGTCACGTGGACAGTACAGCTGCCTCGCCAGGTACTCTTATCCCGGACCTGGATCTTTGTTGTTCCCACATTCACTGCCGTTACCTTACCTTTACTGTCTACAGTTGCAACAGATGTATCATCACTGGTCCATACAAGAATCTCTTTATAATTCTTTACCTGAAGCTGTCTCACATCACCTTTATTCATATTTAAGGTGGTGTCACTTAAAGATGGTTTCGGCACCGGTGTAGGTGTCGGCTTCGGTTTCTGCGCTGCTTTTACTGTAACCTTACAGTTGAATTTCTTCGTATTTGCCTTCGCTGTGATCACTGCTGTTCCTTTTTTCACTGCGGTGATCTTTCCTTTGGAATCCACACGTGCGATCTTCGGATTGGAAGAAGAATATTTCACCTTCACAGTTGTTCCTGTCAATTTAATGGCACTGGATTTCTTTTCTGTTAATGTCAGCGATGTCCTGCTGAGCTTCGGTGTTTCTACCTTTACAACACATTTATACGTTTTTTTGCTTACCTTTGCATAGATCGTTGCGGAACCTTTATTTTTGGCAACCACCTGACCTTTGCTGTTTACGGTCGCAACACTCTTTTTGGAAGATCTCCAGGCAACCTTCTGCCTGGTTCCGGTAACCTTAAGTGTTGTCTTCTCACCTTTTAAAAGAGTTACTTTTGTTCTGTTCAGTTTTGGTGCGGCGCTGACCGTCACACTTCCAAATGCCATCGTAAAAATAAGGCTGATCAGCAGCACAAAACACAATAGATTTTTTCTCTTTTTCATTCTGATTTCCCCCTTTCCGGTAAAACGTATATTTACGTCATATATTGCTTTAATCACATTTTAGAGGAAATCCCTTATAAAAACACTAGCACTTATGATAGTATCCTTGTAAATATGATCGTTTATATTCTTTCATCGCCCATACCGGGGCTTATTGTCAGGAAACAAAAATAAAACAGGACTGATTTTTGATACAGATACTTGAAATCGAAAGTTTCATCTGTTTAAAAATCAGTCCTGTTATATAAAAAATATCATGGTTGATCCGTAATAGCAGGCAGATCAAGACATTCGCTATCTGCTCATAATGATACAGTCACGTAACATCGCCAGTGCATGCGCTGTAGTCTGCTCGCGGATCCGCATGCGATTTCCTGTAAAGTGGAACTCTTTGGCAATAGCCTTGCCCTTATAGCAGCAGCCCATAAATACAGTACCAACCGGAGTTTCCTTTGTTCCGCCTCCCGGTCCTGCCAGACCCGTCACGGAAATACTGATGTCTGCTCCGGATGCTTTGCAGGCGCCCTTTGCCATTTCTCTGGCACATTTGGCGGAAACTGCCCCCTGCTCCTTCAGAGTACGCTTCTTCACTCCCAGACATTTATGCTTGGCCTTGTTACTGTAAGTCACAAAGCCATAGCCAAACACCTCAGACGCACCGGATACATTGACAATGCGCTGGGCGATCATACCGCCGGTAAGCGATTCCGCCAGGGAAAGCTTCAGATCTTTCTCTTTCAGAAGATCGATCACTGCTTCCTCCAGTGTCTTGCTCTCATCTGTAGCGAAAACATTCTCTCCAAAACGCTTCTTTAGCTCCTTGACAACCGGTTTGATCAGCTTTCTGCAGGCCTTTTCATTCTCTGCGCTTGCTGTCACACGAAGATGCACTTCACCGGTTTTTGCATAAGGTGCAATGGTAGGATTGGTCTGGCTTTCGATCAGATCCTGGATTTCCTCTGCTACCTGACTCTCACCGATCCCGCTGATCTTTACCATCTGGGACACAATGATCTCCGGCTGGTTTTTCTGCAGATATGGGACAACGTACTCCTCGAACATGGGCTTCAGCTCATTGGGAGGTCCAGGAAGAAGGATCGCGGTTTTTCCTTTTTTCTCAAGGATCAGTCCCGGAGCAGTTCCGTTATGATTGTCAAGAACAATGGCTCCCTCAGGAACCATGGCCTGTTTATAGTTGTTCTTCGTGATACGTCTCTGAGGATTGTTTTTCTCATATTCCTTCAGATATTTATCGATCAGTTTCCTTGAGTGGGAATCTTCCTTAAGAGACATTCCCATCAGATCCGCAGTTACTTCCTTGGTGATATCATCCTCTGTTGGTCCAAGACCTCCGGTGAGGATCACAACATCGGAACGATCCAGTGCAGTACGGATCACGTCACGCATACGGCCTTCATTATCACCTACTACATCCTGATAGTAAACACTTAACCCAAGCAGGGCGCATTTTTCAGAAAGATAGGCGCTGTTGGTATTTACGATATTTCCTAGAAGGATCTCGGTTCCTACGGATATCAGTTCTGTGATCATGAAAAGAAACTCCTTTCGTATACTCTGATCCCTACTCCTGCATGGAAAGGACCTTTCTGTTCTGCATGATATAAGTCAGCAGGGAAATAATGGTCAGTGCAACGGACAGCCAGATAAATATCTGTGTCAGCACTGCAAAAACACCTCCGAAATCCAGCATCAGAAGTATGATCATGATCATCTGGGAAACGGTTTTGAATTTTCCCCAGTAGTTTGCGGCAATGACAATTCCGTTCTCCGCTGCGATCAGACGGAAACCGCTAATGATAAATTCCCGTCCGATGATAATGATCACAACCCATGCCGGAAGCTTGTCAACCTCGATCATGCAGATCATGGCAGAGCATACCAGAAGCTTGTCTGCCAGCGGATCCATAAATTTTCCAAAATTGGTTATCAGATTATATTTTCTGGCAAGATGACCGTCAAACCAGTCTGTCACACTTGCTGCGACAAAAATCGCAAGACAGATCCAGCGGTTTGCTTCTCCTCCCCAGCCTGTCAGTAAGAAAACTACAAGAAATGGTACAAGTATCATTCTTGCAACTGTAAGTTTATTCGGTGTATTCATCGCTCAGCACTCCTATCAAATCATACTCAAGCGCACCTGTCACACGTACCTTTGCAAAATCACCTGTCATAAGCAGTTCGCCTGTCTGAACGAAAATGTATCCGTCAACCTTCGGTGCATCCCCGTAGGTACGTCCGATATAGGCACTTTCATCTGCAACTTTTCCTTCGATCATAACAAGAAGTTCCTGTCCGATACGGTCCTGGCCTCTGTCATAAGAAATCTCCTGCTGAAGCTCCATCAGCTCGTCTCTGCGTTCTTCCTTCACTTCTTCCGGAACCTGGTCTGCCATCTCTGCTGCCGGGGTATTCTCCTCCGGAGAGTAAGTGAAGACACCGAGACGGTCAAATTCCATCTCATCTACGAACTCCTTCAGTTCTTCATGGTCTTCCTCCGTCTCACCCGGAAATCCGGTGATCAGAGTTGTACGCAGTACGATATCCGGAATCTCCTTACGGAGCTTTCCGACAATATCGATCAGTTCCTGTTTGGAAGTACGGCGGCCCATTCTTTTAAGAATTCGGTCCGATGCGTGCTGGATCGGAATATCCAGATAATGACAGATCTTCTTCTCATCACGAATAGTTTCGATCAGTTCATCGTAAATCTCCTCCGGATAACAGTAAAGGATGCGGATCCAACGGATACCTCTGATCTCACAGAGCTTCTTTAAAAGAATGTGAAGAGATTTTTTGCCGTAAAGATCCTTTCCGTAAACGGTGGTCTCCTGTGCTACCAGGATCAGCTCTTTCACTCCCTGTTCAGCCATATCCTCTGCCTGGGCGATGAGGCGCTCCATAGGAACGCTTCGAAATTTACCTCTGAGCTTCGGGATGATGCAGTAGGTACAGTGCTTGTCGCAGCCTTCCGCGATCTTCAGGTAGCCGAAATGTCCACCTGTTGTAAGGACACGTTTGCTTCCTGTATCCGGCAGATAATCAATATCACGGAATTCTTCGAAATGATTTCCGGCTACTGCTTCCTCCAGAGCCTTTACGATGTCGCCGTAGGATGTGGTTCCAAGAACAGCATCGACCTCCGGAACCTCCTCAATGATCTCTTTCTGGTATCGCTGTGCCATACAGCCGGTAACGATCAGTGCATGGCAGCTTCCTGTTTTTTTGTACTCTGCCATTTCAAGAATGGTTTCCACACTCTCTTCCTTGGCATCCTTGATAAAACAGCAGGTATTGATCACGATTGCATCTGCCTGTGTTTCATCGTCTGTGATCTCATGACCTCCGGCTGTAAGAAGTCCCAGCATTTCCTCAGAATCCGCCAGGTTCTTGTCACAGCCAAGAGAGATGAATAATATTTTCATAAAACTACTCCGCTTCTGTCTGAGCTGCTTCTGCAGTCTCAGTGCCTTCTGCGGTCTCGCCCTCTGCTGCCTCAAGAGCCTCCTTCTCAGCTTCAAGAGCCTCCAGCTCTTCCTCTTCCTCCTGTCCGGGAAGGATCTTTACTTTGCCCTTGTAAAGCTCATCAATGGCAACGGAAAGCGGTTTCTTTCCTGCTGCACCCGGTACAAGCGGCTCTGCTCCTGCGATCAGCTGGCGGGCACGTTTGCTTGCTGCAAGTACAAGAGAATAACGGCTGTTCAGCACGAGAGCCTCATCGTCGTCCTCGTTGTTTGTGTTGATAGCCTCAATTAATTCTGAATAAGATGGATGTATCATATCTTTTCTCCCTTCTGTAACGGCAGGGCCGTATTTAACTTGTTAATTGGTATTTATAAAAAAGCTTCCGCTTCTTTCTGGATCCTGGATACAAAATCATGATTCCTGGATGTACGCATGCGCTCACACCGGATGGTCTCATGAAGTGTATCAACACATTCCTCCAGATCATCATTGATCAGGAGATAATCATATTTATCCATTCCTCTGGATTCTTCAACCGCTCTTCTGAGACGCCCGTTGATCACATCCAGAGTCTCTGTTCCGCGACCTACCAGACGGTTCTTAAGCTCCTCCATAGACGGCGGACATACAAATACCAGCAGTGTATCCGGAAACTTCTCACGGATCTTCATGGCACCCTGGATCTCGATCTCAAGGATCACATCTTTCCCTGCGGAAAGCTGCTCCTCTACATATTTGCGGGGTGTGCCATAATAATTCTCCACATACTGTGCATACTCGATCAGTCCGTCTTCCCGGATCAGCTGTTCAAATTCTTCTTTTGTGCGGAAGAAATAAGCCTCTCCGTCCTTCTCGCCTGGTCTTGGATTTCTGGTAGTAACAGAAACAGATAATGCATAATTGTCATATTTTTCCATCAGCCGTTTCATGGCAGTACCTTTTCCGGAACCGGAAAAGCCCGAAACAACAACTAAAATTCCCTTACTCATTTCCTTCCTCCTTCGTTTCCTCTCCATACGCTTCCGAAAATCTCCTGGCAATGGTTTCCGGCTGCAGAGCGGAAAGGACAAGATAATCATCGGAAGTAACGATCACTGCTTTTGTTTTTCTTCCCTGTGTGGCATCGATCAGAGTTCGTGTCCCCTTGACACTCTGTATCATGCGCTTTACAGGAGCGGCATCCGGACTTACCACAGCCACGATCTTGCGTGAATTGACAACATTTCCAAAGCCTACATTAATAAGTTTCGCCATTTACGCTCTCCCTTTCTGTCTGTGTACAGCCTGTTTCCTGTCCGGTTACTCGATATTCTGGATCTGCTCACGGATCTTCTCGATCTCTGTCTTCAGATCGATGGCCGCGTTGGATACAATAAGATCATTAGATTTAGACAGGATAGTGTTCGCCTCACGGTTCATCTCCTGTGCCATGAAATCCATCTTACGCCCCACGCCCTCGTTCTCATCCAAGATCTTTCTCATTCCGTGGATGTGGCTTCGAAGACGTACCGTCTCCTCATCATTGCAGATCTTATCTGAAAAAAGTATCACCTCTGCGGCGATCCTGGAATCATCGATCTGGTTATCTTCAAGTAGCTCGTGCATCTTGGCTTCCAGTTTCTCCCGATAAGCCTTCACTACTTCCGGAGAACGTTTTTCCACTACATCGACCTTTGCTTCCAGTCCGTCCAGCTTCCCAAGAAGATCCTGTTTCAGATTAGCACCCTCACGCTGGCGGGTCTCCACAAATTTCCGGCAGGCCTCATGAAGCGGACCCTCCAGAAAATTCCAGAGCTCTTCCTCATCCGGAGCCTGCTCTTCCATCGTAAACACATCCGGATATCTGGAAAGTGTGGAAACACGGATATCATTCTCGATCCCCAGTTCCTCACTCATCTGGTTCAGATAACCCAGATATTCCTTTGCCAGCTCTGCATTGTATTTCAGAGCCATTCCGCCCATTGTATAGTCTTCATAGGTGATGAACACATCGACTTTGCCGCGGCGGATATAAGTCTTCATCACATTTCGGATCTCTCCCTCAAAATAGCTAAGTCTTTTCGGCATTTTGATGTTCAGATCCAGATATCTGTGATTGACGGATTTCAGTTCAACAGAAACCTTACGCTCTCTGGAAACTGCTTCTGCCCTGCCAAAGCCGGTCATACTTTTTATCATGTTATCCTCCAATACTGCCTCTTAAGTTTATCAGCTGCTGATAAATACAGTAACTGATTGCATACGGATTTATTATAGTTCATTCCAAAACCCTAGTCAAACTCTTTTTTTACTGTTATAATGATTGATGTTGAAATGGAGGTAAAATCATGGCATTTGACGGAATTACAGTTTCTGCTCTCGTGGCAGAGATCGATGATAATTTAAAAGGCGGACGTATCAACAAGATCGCCCAGCCGGAAAACGATGAACTTTTGATCACAGGAAAGGGCGCAAATGGACAGAAACGTCTTCTCTTAAGTGCAAGCGCATCCCTTCCTCTGATCTATTTTACAGATAAGAACCGTATCAGTCCTTTAACTGCACCGAACTTCTGCATGCTTCTCAGAAAGCACATCGGAAGCGCCCGTATCCTTGATGTGAAACAGCCTGGAATGGAGCGTGTGGTGGAATTTGAGCTGGAGCATCTTAATGAGCTGGGGGATCCCTGCAGAAAGCGTCTGATCATGGAACTGATGGGCAAGCACAGCAACATCATCTTCTGTGACGAAAAGGGAATGATCCTGGACAGCATCAAACATGTCTCTTCTCATATGAGCTCTGTCCGTGAGGTTCTTCCCGGAAGAGAATATTTCATTCCCAATACCAGGGATAAAGAAAATCCGCTGACTGTTTCCGAGGAGGAGTTCACACAGCACATCTGTAAAAAGCCTGTGAATATTTCCAAGGCGCTTTACACTTCACTCACAGGTATGAGCCCGGTAATGGCTGAGGAGATCTGCTACCGTGCATCCATTGACGGGAGCGATGCATCGCAGTCCCTGGATGAGGCAGCCTGCACCCATCTTTATCATACCTTTCTCCGCCTTATGGAACAGATCCGGAACAGAGAGTTCACCCCAAATATTGTCTACCGCGGAGAGGAACCTGTGGAATACGGTGTCTTTCCTTATCAGCAGTTTGGCAGTGAATACCGCAGCGAAATCTTTGACAGTGTCTCTGTTATGCTGGAGACCTATTATGCTACCAAAAGTCTGCTGACACGTATCCACCAGAAATCCTCCGATCTTCGCCGTGTAGTACAAACCGCTCTGGAACGTAACCGAAAAAAATACAACATCCAGAAAAAGCAGCTGAATGATACTGCAAAAAAAGATAAATTCAAGGTCTACGGTGAACTGATCAACACTTACGGATACGGGCTTGAGGAAGGCTGCAGATCCTTTAAGGCACTGAACTATTACACCAACGAGGAGATCACTATCCCTCTTGACCCGACACTGACTCCGGCACAGAATTCCAAGAAATATTTTGATAAATACGGAAAGCTGAAGCGTACAGAGGAAGCCGTCACAGAACAGATCACAGATACGGAAAGTGAGATCTCTCATCTGGAATCTATCTCCAATGCTCTGGATATCGCCAGATCTGAAAGTGACCTTTCCCAGATCAAGGAAGAGCTCACTGAGTACGGCTATATCAAACGTCACTACACAAACAAAAAAGGCCAGAAAGCCCAGCCGAAATCCAAACCGCTCCACTACATATCCAGTGACGGTTTTGATATCTATGTGGGAAAAAACAATTTCCAGAATGATGAGCTGACTTTCAAGTTCGCAACCGGAAATGACTGGTGGTTCCATGCAAAGAAAATGGCTGGTTCCCATGTGATCGTCCGCACCAAAGACGGTGAACTTCCGGACCGTACCTTCGAAGAAGCAGGCCGCCTGGCAGCCTGGTACTCCAAAGGACACTCTGCTCCCAAGGTAGAGATCGATTATATCCAGAAAAAGCATGTGAAAAAACCTGCCGGTGCGAAACCCGGTTTCGTTGTTTATTACACCAATTATTCTCTCATGGCTTCTCCGGATATTTTGGATCTGAAAGAGGTTACGGAGTAATAACTATTCAACAAAAAACCTTCCTGTGTTTTCTTATTTCTTCAAGACCGGATACCTGTATCTCTGCAAGTATCT
The DNA here is from genome assembly GCF_003184505.1 of Blautia sp. BCRC 81119. Taxonomy (NCBI): domain Bacteria; kingdom Bacillati; phylum Bacillota; class Clostridia; order Lachnospirales; family Lachnospiraceae; genus Blautia; species Blautia sp. BCRC 81119. The sequence continues at coordinate 34,491 of NZ_QJHD01000036.1, forward strand.
GTCCTGAGAAATTTTTCTGTAAACACAGGAAGGTTTTTTTTATTGAACATTCGCACTCCGCTTCGTTACATGCTCACGAACAAAAATCGCAAAACGATTTTGTTCAGATCTCCAGTTTTTTCTTCACTGCCGGTGCAATAGACGTATCTGCTTTATGATATGGGATCAGTGTAGACTGCAGTGCATGGTACAGATCGGATTTTCCGGGCCATACGGTTCCTTTCAGATGATTCTGCTCATCCAGCTGATGAAACCAGGAGCCGTTTTCGTGATCCATGACCACTTCATCCAGGTACTTCATAAACGCAGCATAATCTTTCGCATATTTCTTCTTACCGGTCACCTGATAAAGAACTGCAGAGGTATTGATCGCTTCCGCAAGAGTCCAGTGCATACGGTCATGTACCACCGGTTTGCCATTCCAATCTGTCGTGTATACAATTCCCGGTGCACCATCTGCGTTCCAGCCATCTTTTATTGCTGTTGTGTAAAGGTTTTCTGCTGCCTGAAGATGTTTTTCCAGTTTTTCTTTCTCTTCTCCACAGTTTGCAAGCGTCCACTGTGTGATCAGCCTTGCCCATTCGATTCCATGTCCCGGTGTTGCGCCGTATGGCTTGAACGGATCATCCGGACGGTCACGGTTGCAGTCAAGATCTGCCACCCATTCCTTCGTAAAATGTTCCGGGATCCTCCAGTTATTATCTTCTGCCCACTGGATCACATGATCAATGATCCTGCCTGCACGAATGTGATATTTTTTATCCCCGGTGACATCTCCTGCTGCCAGAAAAGCCTCTACCGTATGCATATTGGCATTTAATCCCCGATAATCATCCAGCACAGTAAATTCTGTATTCCAGGTGTCACAGGCCAGCCCTTCTTCTTCATTCCAGAAATGTCGGTCATAAACAGCCAATGCCTCTTCAAGGAGCTCTTTCGCCCCGGGCCTTCCGGCTGTCAGTGCGGAAGATGCAGCCAGGATCACAAATGCATGGGCATAACACTGTTTATTGGGCACAATATCTCCTTCCGGTGTTACACCTGCATACCAGCCACCGTTTTTTTCATCGTGAAGCTCTCCCTTCAGACCTTTCAATGCCGCATCCGCAAGCTCTCCGCTTCCCTCATGGCCAAGCATCAGACCCAGACTGTATACATGAGCCATACGACAGGTGATCCAGGTTTCCCGATTTCTGTCCTTCCATGGTGTTCCGTCGTCCCCCAGATAATAGGAACCTCCATTCGGTGAAGGAAACCGATGTCCGAAATTCAAAAGCTCCTCACAGGATGCTTTCAGGAATTCCCGGTTTTCTTTTGTGCTGATCTCATATTTGCTGTTCATTTCAACCACCCCATCTACTTTTTTCTTTAGGATACCATTCTTTTTTGGGGACTTCAATTCCTTTGGATTCTTTTGACAGATTGACGAAAAAAGGAGAATGCCCTATATGCATTCTCCTCATATCAGATTTCTTAATTCCATTACCGTAACGGTCACAGATATCCCTGTATTAATCTTCAAAACAGGTGATCACATAACGCTCACTTTCCATGATCACATCGGAAACATTGTCTCTGTCCCAGATCGCATCACTGATGATATCTTTCAGCTTATCATCCATAACGATATTAAAATTCTCCTCGATCACCTGAAACGGGACTCCCTCATTCTCCTGTGCATACTCCATGATAAAATCAAGAATCTTCTCTTCCATACCTTAAAATCTGCCTTTCTGTAAATACTAACGTTTAATATATTACATCAGATTTCCGCAGATGTCCAGATATTTTCCAGCCATGTCCATGCGGTATTCCATAAGATATTATGCCAGTATACACACCCCTTCACATTTCGTTCTATATCAGAATTTGGTATGTCGGTTCACATATTTTGCTTTATATTTGGAGTACACAATGGTCTGATCCTTGTAAAGGCCATAATATCCCGATGCTGCATAGCTGATAGATACTGCGATCAGATAGAAGGATACTCCCTTAAATCCAAACATTTCAAAAGCGATCAGGATCGAAGTGATCGGACAGTTGGTCACACCGCAGAAAACTGCTGCCATTCCGCAGGCTGCACAGATCGACGGAGAAATTCCCATAAGATTACCCATCACACAGCCAAAGGTAGCTCCAATGCAGAAAGAAGGTACGATCTCTCCCCCGCGGAATCCTGCGCGCATAGTCAGTGCTGTAAGCACCATTTTCCAGAAAAAGGCGAAAGTATCCGCCTGTCCGTTTTCCACCGCTTTTTCAATAAGCTCCGCACCAGCGCCCATATATTCATCTGTTCTCAGAATAAAGGTGACAACAATGACCAGGCAGGCGCCCACTGCAACCCTGACATATTTATTCTTAAACCATCTGCCATAAAGTCCTGCTGCACCATTCAGCGCAATACAGAACATAATGCTGACAACTGCACAGCCCAGAGCGATCACTCCCATTTTCAGGCCAGTTTCCACAGTCAGTGCCGGAATATCCGTCACATGAAAACTTTCCGGTGTGACTCCCATTCCGGCTGCAAATCCGGAAGCAATCAATGACGCGATCATACACGGCATCAGTGCTGCATAATACATCACGCCCACACTGACCACTTCCAGCGCAAAAACTGCCGCTGCCATCGGTGTTCCAAACAATGCGGAAAACGCCGCGCTCATGCCGCACATGACAATTACATGACGGTCCTCCTCGTCCAGATGGATCCATCTTCCAAGCTGGTTGGCAATACTTCCTCCAAGCTGGATCGCTGCTCCCTCACGTCCCGCAGAACCACCGGCAAGATGAGTCAGCGCCGTTGTGATAAAGATCAGAGGCGCAGAAAGGATTGGCACATCATCTCTGGAACGCACGGTAGAAAGAACCTGATTGGTCCCTCCATCCTCTTTTCCAAGCTTCTCATACAAAAATACAATGACAAGTCCGGATAATGGCAGCAAAAGAAAAATCCATTCATGCGCCTTCCGATAACTGGTCACTGCCTTCAACGTAAAAGAAAACAGTGTGCTGGCAGCACCTACGATACATCCTGTAATGACAGCAAAAACCAGCCACTTGATCAGATTTGAGATATCCCGGCTGATTCTTGCACTGTAATAATATAAATGTTCCTTTAATCTTTTGTTATGATCGATCCCCATGTTCCTTCCCTTCTTTTCTTTACTGTCTGCATTATACTACATTTTTCCTCTCAGTAAAAGCAGGAAGAGAAAGCCCTGTTATTTTTTCTTCCGTGAAATATGCCTGTGTATCAGGATCGAGAATACACTGATCATCACAAGAAGCACTGCGGAGAGCCAGAATGCCGGAGACTTCGGATTTTTGATATTTGCTCCAAATATTGTAGCGAGAATAACTCCCGGCAGCGTTCCAAGCACGCCACCTGCCATATAGGTTCCAAATGGAATCTTTTCAGCTCCGAGAAACAGACTCACAGCATCTCCCGGTAAAAAGTTCAATGTCCGCATAAAAAATGAAATATACAGGCAATTTCCGTTCTGGTAATCTACTACTGTTTTCAGTTTCGGATATTTAGCTGTAAGACTTTCCACCATGGATGCACCTGAGAAGCGTCCCATCCAATATGGAAGTGCCAATGTGACTGCTCTTCCCAGAAAGTTCACCAGAAGTGCTGTTCCTGTAGAAAACAGATGCCCTACAGCAAGCTGCAGGATCGCAATGGGGAATACAAAGGAAACACTTTTCACGGCATAAAACACAAGCATAAGCAATGCAGCCTTAACAGGTTCCTTCGGCGTATAGCGCAGAATCTTTTCCACAGACAGATCCTCTCTATAACGGATACAGAAAAGGAGAAGCACAAGAAGGAGCACCGCCGGCAGATATTTTCTGATGTTATCAATCATTTTTTTCATGGTCTGATCCCTCCGTTTTCAAAAAAAGAGCACCGGCACCTGTTTCCGGTACCGTGCTCTTTCATAAGTTCTGCTTTTTTAAGTTTCAGGATCAGCAGCCTTTCTTCGCTGCCTTTCTCTCCTGGTCTTCCTTCCACATTTCCTCTGCTACCGGCTTCCAGTTTTCAGCATACCGGTCACATTTCGCACAGAGATGCTCTGCACTCTCCGGTGACTGAAGATCTGTGGAATGTGCTCCGGATTTTTCTACCATTTCTCTCAGCTTCTGCGGATTTTCAAGCATCGGGCATGGACGGTACATATTGTCATTAAACGGCTGTCCGTCATGATATGCCATCATCATCGGAGACTGCAGTGCTTCCAGAAGTGTTTTCTCGCGGATATTGGAATCAGAATAATGGATAAACACACATGGATCGATATCGCCGTTTGCATTGATATGCAGATAGCGACGGCCGCCTGCAATACATCCTCCCACAAACTCTGCATCATTCTGGAAATCCATGGCAAACAACGGCTTTGTTGCACGGTATTTACGGATACGCTCATAGGTTTCTCTTCTCTGTGCAGGAGTAGGAAGCAGCTCCGGTGCTGCATCATTTCCAACCGGCATATAATGGAAATACCAGATAAAGTACGCTCCAAGATCGATCAGGCTGTCGTAAAATGCCTCTGATGTGATAGACTCGAAATTTGCACTCGTATAACATGCAGAGATACCAAATACAAGCTTCTTCTCTCTGAGAAGATTGATGGCCTTGATAACCTTCTGGTATACACCATTTCCTCTTCTGCCATCTGTTGCAGTCTCAAATCCTTCCAGTGAAATTGCAGGAACAAAGTTTCCTACCCGAAGCATATCATTTGCAAAATCCTCATCGATCAGTGTTGCATTTGTGAAGGAAAGGAAGATACAGTCATTATGTTTCTCGCAAAGACGGATCAGATCCTTTTTTCTTACAAGTGGCTCTCCGCCTGTGTAAATATACATATAAACGCCAAGCTCCTTACCCTGGCGGATGATGTCATCGATCTCATCGTAGGTGAGGTTCAGCTTGTTTCCATACTCTGCTGCCCAGCATCCTGTACAGTGCAGGTTACATGCACTTGTTGGGTCAAGAAGGATTGCCCACGGGATATTACAGCCATATTTCTCACGGCATTCATCCTGTTTCTTCCAGCCTGCAAGATTTGCATTGATAAAGAAGTTTGCAACCAGAGTTTTCATAACATGCGGATCAATATCAGTTACCAATCTATGAATAAACGGATAATACGGATGTTCCGGATTGGAAATGACTTCGCGGATCATTGCTCTCTGTGTAGGAAATCCACCACCGGAAAATTTATCTGCCCAGTCCATGATCTTGATAAAATTCTTATCCGGATCTTTATAAACATAATTGAATGCCTGTTCAAGTCCGAATTTCTTAAGTGTGTTCATTGCGCTCATACTATCTCTCCTTATTTCTCTCAATGTAAATATGCAATCTAGCTAAACGGACATCTTCATTCCGTCACACTGCATTTCGAGTACCAAAGCTTTCTTACTATCTTTGCCTGACTCATGGTGTTACTGTACGTTTTTTCCATTTGAATAACAATAGGCAATATAATTGGTATGACCGAAAACTAGGCAAATCTGTTAAAATGCCTAAATATTTTTTAATAATCCCTATAAATAAAGGGTTTTTAGGTCAATATTTGTGAGTTGACACCATTTTTACACCATTTTACCCAGGCTATTCAGCTCGCCTTCTTATAGTTTCGTTCATCGCATCTTCAAGCATTAATATATTGTGAGTTTTTTGAGATTCATTGATATCCGTATAGATATCAAGTGTAGTATTTACGCTCTTATGTCCTAAATATGCTTGTACAATTTTAGGATTGATACCTTCATCAAAGCATCTTGTCGCAAAAGTATGTCTTAATGTGTGTGGATGTGTCAAGTATAGGACAAAAAAAATTTTATTTTTTTCTGCCGAAGACTATCTGACGCTCCCATCAGGTAGTCCCAGCACCTCTATTATCTTTTGATAAGTCATTCTCGTCCTGCTCAAGTTATCTCTGTTCTGAAAAAATATCGTCAAAATTCCATTCGATTTCAATTTCATCCTGACTATGAACACGGATCACCTTGATAATCTCACGCAGCTTCTCTGTATCGAACTTCTGAATTCCCAAGAAATCTTTTAGTTTTATTTTATCAGGAAGTTCATTTTGTTCAAGAAGCTTTTTGCTATTCTCCGCATCTTCTATTTTTCGTTTGATTTCATCCAGCTGTCCACTTATCTTTTCAGCTCTCTGCTTATACAAATCACGATCCATACGACCATCTTTGTAATCATCATAGAGCTTCATCTTTTCTGAAGTCAATTGTCGGCTCTGTTTTTGCAATTCTGCAGTATTGATCTCTTTATATTCGCATTGACTTTTGGAAGATGTTTTCTTTTCTTTTTCCAACAATGACGCTGCATACTGATGGACAAGTTCAAGGATATTCTCCTCCAGCGGTTCCCGTCGGATCACCAGACTTCGGCACACAGGATCTCCATTGGTTCTGGCATCAGAGCATTTCAGCAGATGCTCTGTTTCTTTTAACAGAGAATGCCCACAGTTGGCACATATCAGCAATGCCGGCTGTTTTTTACGTCTTTCCAGAGTAAAATTGGTGCGTGATTCTGCAACAATTCTCCGTTTTTTCGGATGCATTTCATTTGCTTTTTCAAACAATGCCCTGTCTATAATTGCTGTATGATGATTTTCCAGGCGAACCCATTCTGTTTCATCATTCAGAACTGCTTTATGGGCAGTATGCATACTGCAACGTGTTTTGCCCCAGATTCTGGTTCCAATATAAATCTCATCCCGGACAATTGCCGCTACTGTCGTAGCACTCCAGTGTTTCTTTTTGATTGTATCAAACCTCTGGAACTGCACCTGATCCCCTCTTGATAATTTCTGCTCATCACAAGTGGCAATCGCCTGTCTGTTCAATCCCCTTGTAATATCTGCAAAACTTGTTCCTTCCGCTGCCATCTGAAAAATCATTTTCACGACTTTTGCAGCCTCCGGATCAACTTCCAGCCTTCCATCTTTTCCTTTTTTATAGCCATATCTGGCATTTACCGGAAGACGTGTGCCGTTTTTTGTTCTCGTCTGCATTGCTGATGAAATTTTCTTTGACAAATCCAGGCTATACATATTGTATACCAGATTCTGCAATGCTACATTCATTCCACCAGTCATTCCGTTGCTTGCTGCACTGTCATAGCTGTCATTAATCGAAATAAATCGAATCTGTAGAAGCGGGAAAATATATTCAATATAAAATCCAACTTCCAGATAGTCTCTTCCGAATCTGGAAAAGTCTTTTACAACTACACAGCCGATTTCTCCGCTTTTCATGTCATCCTGCAGCTGTTGAAATCCCTGCCGTTTAAAGTGAGTACCGCTGACACCGTCATCCACATATTCCGGGATATCTGCCTCAACAACACCCAACTGATCAATCACAAATGATTTTAACAGAATTCTCTGAGAAGTTACACTGTCGCTCTCTTTTTTGGCTCTGCCATCTACATTGTCATCCTCTGCGGACAAACGGATGTAAACAGCTGTTTTTCTAAGATCTGTCATCTTGACTGCGCCTCCTTCTCTTTCTTTAATTTCTGTAAATCTGCAAACTGATCGTCATATACCAGCTTGATCTCATAATCATACTTACCATGGATGATAATTGAATCCACAAAGGCATCTGCCATTTCTTTTGTCAGCTTACGCTTTGACATATAAGTATGTATCACATTTCCCCAGCCTTCTTCGATGTGGTAATCCTGGGAATAACGAACCTGTGCCGCTAATACTGTGTCCAGACGGCTCTTGATATTCTCAATTTCATTGGAATAGATCCGAGAAAACTGTATGTACTCTTCTTCCGTAATCAAACGTTCCGAGTAATCTTCATATAAATCCGATTTACGCTTACTGATTCGGCTTAGTTCCCGTCGAAGTTTCCCCACTTCTTTATCCAAAAGCAGGTACTGTGTCTGGTTTTTGGAAGCTGCATTCATTTCCTGAATCATTTTTTCTGTATCCAATACGGTTTTCATATGCGTTTGGATCAGGCGAAGAACATCGTCATCCACATATTCTTTTCTGACTCTGTGCCCTTTGCATTGCTTTCCTCCGGATTTATGGTTAGTATTGGCTCCGCAGATATAAAAGAATGTGCCATTTCTTTCTCTGGACAACGTCATGCGGTTGCCACAGCCTCCGCACCATATCTTTCCTGTATAGAAATTATGGTTTCGAATAGCCCCATTGTTCTGCTGATGTTTCTTCTTATAAGCTTCCGTATATTCCTGGATTTTAGATTGTACCTGTTGAAACAACTCTCTATCTATAATCCCTTCATGCGTGTTCTCCACATGCACCCATTCACTCTCTGGTCGATTTCTCTGTTTATTTCCCTGGAAAACACTTTGCTGATATTTTCCAAATACAGAATCACCTGTGCAATGAACATCCTGAAGAACTCGTTTCACTTCATAATTATTCCAGGGTTTTGACTCCGGAAGCGGCTTTTCACCAGTTTTATAGAATTTTCTCTGTAAAGTCGGCGATAAAACTCCATCTTTATTGAGCTGTCTTGCAATATCACTATAGTTCCTGCCATCCATATACATAGAAAATATACTTTTCAGATGATCTGCTGCTTCTTCATCAACAATCAACTGATGATTGTCTTCTTCTGACTTTCTGTAACCATACGATTCCCAGGCACTTGTAAATTTTCCCTCTTTCCAAAGTGCTTTTTTTGCGCTGCTGCTCTTCTTGGCAAGGTCTTTCGAATAGAATTCATTGATAATATTCTTAAGTGGAACTGTAAGATCTACACCCTCTCTGAAGGAATCGAAATCATCTGTCACAGCCAGGAATCTTACATGGAAAAACGGGAATACTCGTTCAATATAATTGCTGGTTTCGACATAATTTCTTCCAAGTCTGGACAAATCTTTTACAATAACACAATTGATTTTTCCATGCTTGATATCTTCCATCATCTGTACGAATCCAGGACGGTCAAAATTTGTACCTGAATAGTCTGAGTCCTTATAGACTTCCGCAACCGAAATATCTTCTGTATCTGCTACAAAGTTTTTCATCAATTCCACTTGAGTTTCTATCGTTCCTCTTTCTAATGTTTCTTCTGTTTCCATTGAAATTCTGGCATACAATCCTGCCCGGAACGGTCTGCTCACCTCTGTCTGGACGGTTGCACTGCTGACTACTTCCGGAATGTTTTTCCTGCTCTTTCGTGCCATTTTATACAACCTCCTTTACCTTGATCTGCAGATTATTATCATTATCTATTACCGTATCAACTCCCATAGCGGGTAATTGATTCAGCAATGTCTGATAACAATCATCAAAATCAAAAGTGATTTCTATATCCTTTTTATCATATATTCTGATTTGCCTGATCAGTTCTACCACCACAGTGCGGGACAGTTCTTCAATATCCTGATATTTCACAAAATAATCCAGCCAGGTATTGGCATTGTCTGCTTTTTCTAACTCACTATCCATTTCTTTCTGGATCACACGGATACTCTCTTCCGCATTTCTAAGCCTCTTTCCATAGGCTGCATGAAGCTCTACATAGTCTTCTTTTGATACAATGCCCTCTTTCATATCCGAATAAAGCATCATCCGTAACTCCTTACAGCGTTCTGTCTCCTGCTTTTTCTTCTCCAGCCTGTCCTGCAGCTTCTTCATATTGATCTCCTGAAATGGCACAGTACCAATAAATTCCAGGACTCTTTTCAGGTGCAGGATATTCTGGATATGCTGTTTTAGCATCACCAGTACGGCATCTTCCAGATCCTTTTCCGGTATTCTATGACTGGAACAACGTTTTGTTTCTTTATTTGTGGAACATGAGTTAAACCAGATAGGGATAAAAATAGATATGTATCGGCAGGAGTACAGATTTACTCCTGCTTTCGCCTTTATTCAGGCGGTTTGACGTGTAGTACGCTGCATATATTCCCTCTCC
>NZ_QJHD01000037.1:0-29599 GCF_003184505.1 Blautia sp. BCRC 81119
ATTGAGGACCCTAAACCGCCACGTTTTAAACATGACAATATCGCCATTACTTATATGCAGAATGGGATTGTGCATGAGCCCGGAAGCGACACCATAAGGCTCTCCATCGCCAGGAATCTCAGGAAATACATGTCTGAAACTTACCAAATCAACGATACTTTCCTTTACCTTAAAAACCGTATTTTTAAGGACGTTGATATGATAAAACAGATAAAATTGTATCCGCCTGAGAATGGGGTATGTGCAGTCATTGTTGTCTATGAAATTCCAGATGAGGATATGCTGTCAGATAATGGCCGGTATCTGTCCATTGACCTTGGTGTCCACAACCTGATGACCTGTTACGACAGCACATCTGAAAAGGCCAATACTTTTATCATTGGACGAAAATACCTTTCTATTTGTAGATATTACGATAAAGAGATTGCAAGGATACAGTCCCAGTGGGCAAGAACTCAGGCGGAGCATGGAGTAAAATATCCGAAATTATCCAAACATGCGCAAAGGCTATATCAGAGTAAACGAAATCACATCCATGATTATCTCCATAAAGTCACACGCTGCATGACCATGTATTGCAAACAGCACGACATCCACACAGTCATCATTGGCGATTGGACCAATATACGAAAAGACAAGGACTTTGGAGATAAGACGAATCAGAAACTCCACAGCCTGCCATTTAAACAACTGACAAACATGCTGGCTTATAAACTGGCTTTGGAAGGAATCCGCCTGGAAGTAATCAGCGAAGCATATTCCAGCCAGACAAGTCCATTGGCTCCAGATGTCAGCCGGAGATATGCGAAAAAGTCGAATCGTGTGGAGCGTGGATTATACATAGATAATGATTTTGCCTGGAATGCAGATTGCGTTGGAGCATTCAACATATTGCGACTTTATTTGAAACAAAAAGAGATAGACCTGACATTTGATGCCAAATCTATCTCACATCCTTATGTTTTAAAGGTAGCTGCGTAAAAAACAGTAGTGGTGGTATGGACCCACCCTGAATCTACGGGGCCCAGGCTCCGCACATCAGATGCTCGGTAATTTAATTGCCGAGTAGTTCACAAAAAAAGAAACCGCCGTCTACTGGAGCTAGACGGCAGCTTAAGCTGAAACTCAAATTATCGTTTAAGGGATAGACTGTTTGCACGGCTTCCTATATTTATATATATCATACTCCCCCGCGCTATCAAAGTAAAACGCGGGTTTCCCATTCGCTCTGTCTTTTTTATTCCATTTTTTCTATTTCTCTCCTCACTTCGCAACCTGATTCCCCGTCATCCTCACCAGCCCTTCCACATCCCGGTTCAGCCTGTCCAACGATTCCTTACTCGGTCTTCTCTCCGGCGGAACCTTCACCAGTTCCGCCCGGCCGCCGCTTTTGCTCAGTTCTTTTTCCAGTATTTTTCTTATTTCGCTCACCAAGCCACCTTTTTTTCTCCCGTAATCTCCTTCGCCTTCGCAATTACCTTATCTTTGTACAGGACAACTTCTTTTATAATTTTTTTTTCAGTTGCTTTTATGTATTTTTCCATATACTCCCAATCAGGGATATAACCTTTCGGGTTATAAGTTTTACCGGCATCAATGACTGGTTTTCCGGAGTCGTCGGTCTGTATGGGGAGGCAGATATTACATTTTCTTACTTTGCTCCACACCGCTTTATTACTGTAACCGAATCTTGGCTTGATTGATTTTTGAATTGATGCGGCAAGATACATTAACAAGCATTCATTCTTCATACCATTTTTTAGATTAATAATGTATGCATCAAACAAAACTCCTATCTTATGCGACTGAGGGTATACGTTTCCTGTTGATATTGCTCCATTACTTACAATATCAATACCACCATCAACAGATGAAAAATCGCTGCTTCTTCCGTAATACATAATGCCATTATTTCCGTCTTTCGCATTTACGAGCGGCAGGTCAAATTCTTTTGTTTGTTCTTTTGAAACATCTTTTTCTTTATTAAATTTCCTGTTTGTAATCCATCCAAGTTTTTCTTTTTTGAAAAGGTCGTCAATCTTAAACTTTCTTCCCTCTTTCAAGCAGCCATCTGTAGATATCGAGTTTTGTGATAGTGTCCCCCCCCCATCTACCAATTTTGCAGCCAGAACAGATTTATCTTCTTCTGTCAATTTGTAATCGTTCAATCCGGATGCAATTAAATAATTTTCAAGTTCCGCCACGCGGTCCTTCATATATTTCCAATCAGGCATATACCCATTACTTGAATATGGAGAATCAGCATCTAAAGCATCAAGTGTTGGAAGCATTATTTCTGCTTCTGCAAGTTTACTACTATTAAAAAGATATGAATATGAAGCAACCTTTAAAGAAACTTTTTTAATAGCGGCAATGATAAACATTGCGCTTGTTTCATCCATACCTTCAATATATAAAGCATTGATAGATGCACCCGAAAAGCCTCTTCCAACAAAATCATTTTCCTGATACATACATAAGCCCTTAATCGGGTCTACTACAATGCAATTTCCTTTACTTATATCTTTCTTTGGCGCATTTATATATCCAACAACACCGTTATTTGACTGAGACCCCGTAACATACGGAGTCTCACCTTCCTCATATTTACTTAAAGGTTTTCCTTTAACTTTTTCAATTTTTGCCAGTTCATTTAATTTATATTTTTCATACTTCATATGGATAACCTCATTTTTTCATTAATTGGCTAACTTTAAAACTCAAATAATCAGAAATTACTTCTTTAATATCTTCTTTACTTGGTATTAAATCAATAACCTGATGCTGTGAAAACAACCAATCATCCCCATTTAACGAAATCACATCTTTAATTACTTTACCATTTTCTTCTGTGTAATAATGTGTCTTAGGCATCTTTCCGGTTGTCAATGCTAATACTTCTGCATATCGTTCTTCGGCGTGGTCTGTATTTTTCAGGTTTACTTCCTGCGTTGACTTTTTACGGTTCTGTCTTAAATACCCATCTTCTGAGAAGTCAATAAATGTTACAATATCATCTTCTTCATGTGGTCTGTTTACCTTAAATAAAAAGATATATACATTGACCGAAGCCTTATTTCCAAAAAGTCCAGATGGCATTTTAATACTTGCTTCCAGAGTACTATGTTCCAGAATCCTTTTCGTATAAGGAAGACCCTGCCCGTTTCCTGCACTGTCCTGAATTAAAATTGCAGCATATCCTTTTGTCATTTGTTTTAATGCCTCTTCTACAAAGCAAAATCCTTTACCTGGTGCAGAATATGGAGGATTTAAAAGAAATACATTCGCCGGAAAATTATCTGGAAGTTTAAATCCGTGACTGTCACCATTAATCACATTTGCTCCAATTCCATCCATTAAAATCATATTTAACACCGCCAAAATATAAATATTTCCAAGAATCTCAATACCGAGAATCTGGCTTTCTTTAATATGTCGGATTTTTTCATTCAATGCATTTTTATCAATAATTTTTGCTCTTGCGTCTTTTATCATTTGGTCCATAGCACTTACAAGAAATCCAGCGCTTCCCATTGTAGCGTCCCATACAAAACTATTCATATCAGTTCTGCACATTTTAGTCATTAACTGTGTGATATATCGCGGTGTTAGAACGACATCATTTTCAGAATCATTTTCAATATTTACCCAGTCATTCAAAGAATTTAAGATTTTGCCAGTGAAATCAAGATGTAAATTACTTTCCAAGCAGGGAATAATATCTCTTTTTACCTGTTCAAACAGTGTCCTTAAAAGGCTGATGCCGTTTTTCGGCTTCCAGAGCACTGATTTTTTAAACACACCTTCCAGAAGGCCAATCACCATATTGACTCTTTCCGCGTCGCAGTGTTTCGCATGCAGAAAAGCCTCAATATTGCTCAGTATATATGTACCATCATTATTTCTGTCGTTATCATTCCCGCAAAAGTCTTTTGCTTCCAGAGTCTTCACTCCGTTTGTCCTCAATCCTGCCATAATCAGCCCGCAGAACAGATACAGTTTTTCATTTGTGGAAAGTGCCGTCTTCAGCTGCATATCATCGTAAATGCTCTGATGCATGGACTTGATTTTCTCTTCCAATGTTACCTCTGTTCTTCGTGTCAGTTCCTCAATCTCTGCATCGGTCAGATTCAGCTTGTCAAGAATCCTGAACAGTCCATCAACATTATCAGGGTTAAATAATGACCAGTCATCGGCCGTAATTTTCTCAATTAACTTTGGAATCCGGTTGTTCTTTTTTGAAATGTAGTAAGCCTTGCATTCTGCATCAGCCACGCCACCAGCATCATTCAATGCTGTCCCGTTAATTCCAACAACTATTGCTTCGTTATATGTTCCTTCATCAAGAACCGCATTGCCGTAATGTACCGCACCATTGACTGCATAATCCTTAATTGCACTGTAATTTGGCTCTCCTTTCAGATGTACCGGCTTACCGTCTTTTCCGGGCTTTCCGTCTTTTTCATAATAAGTAACCCCAACGATTGCCCCGGATTTATCCCTTTTTTCCAGCTTGTTTTTTGTTCCTTTTGCTTCCACCATTACGGGAATTCTTCTTGCATTACTGTTTTCCAGCATCATCTGGATGTCAGGGAAATTACACCCGCTGCCGCCCGACTTGCTATCAGCATTTTTAAGCGCACTTGCAATCGCCGGGTTCATTTTTTCTGTCTTTCCATAATGTCTTACTTTATTTGCATCAAGAATTTTCTTGAAATATTCTTCAACTTTCTCTTCAACGCTTGGCATATTTTTGCCTCCTTTTTTTGTTTTTCTGCATGTAATATGCCGCGAATTTCAAAAACCCTTATTTTTTTGCGGATTTTTTCGCTCAAGGCTAATATGCAAAACGAAGAGAAAATTGATACGCCAAAAGAAAAAGCCTGCAGCAAAAGCTGCAGGCGTGAGATTTTTTTTAAAGCCTTTCGCACATTTTCTGATGGCCCTTATCTTCGTAGTAGTTCTGTCCCATCCATGTCAGCTGCCCAACCTGTACAACACCGTATCGGGTTGTTTCATCGAAAACAAGTCCTCTGTCCAGCATCAGTTTCAGGGTATACTTAACTTCTTCTTCGCTGTTCTCAGCAGATTTAAAATCATTAACTCCAAAAATATCTTTATCGCTTTCCGCGATAGTTTTAACGATGGAATTAATCAGTGCCCAATTTCTTTTCATCTTTTTTTTGCCTCCTGTTTTTAGTATTTAAGCGTTTTTTTTTGCTTTATACTTCTTTTATAATGCTGCTATAATAAGCTTTTTTGAAATGTCGATAACTGTATTAAACATTAAAGGAATTCCTTTTTTCTTTGCTATTTTTTTTATTTTTCCCCATCTTGTATTATCTCTAACTGACTCTAAATAATTCTGACCTTCCCAAGTCATACTGCCAACACCAAAATCACATAATGTTTTCCGTAAGGCTCTAATGTCTTATTCTTCTGCTTAATGATATTGAATCCGCCTTTGCCTCCATGAAACTCAAAAGTACCGTCAGCCTGTTGTTCTGCTGTGATAGTGTACTTTATCGGTTTTTCTTCGGCAGGCTTTACCTTCTTAGCAGCCTTCTCTCTTTCGGCGGCGTTCGCTTTCTTGGCTGCCTGTAATTTACGGGCTTTCTTCCTGTTTGAGTTTGCCATATCGTACATCTCCTTTCTGTAAATTTCTTATACTTTTAATATGCCGAAAAAATTAGGAACGAGACGGTTTTTTGCGAAAAAAAATAATATAAATAAAAAATTTCTCTACACCGAAATGTAGAGAAATAAAATGTCGTGATAACTCGCCGTTACCGGCTCGTTACCAGAGCAAGCATAAACGATATTTTTATGTACTCAAAAAAAACGAGCCGTCTAAAATCACTGCGCCAAGCAGCGGCTCCAGTTCCTCCACGTAATGCCTGCCTTTTGGAATCTCAGCAAATTCTTTTCCGAATTTCTTTTTTCTTTCTGGTTCAGTTTCCAATTTATTTTTGTATTTTTCGTTCTTAAGACTCATTTTTGTCTTCTCCTTTTCTTTTTCTTTTCTATATTTTCAGTATGCTGGAAATTTCAAGACAAAAAAACGGCCGGAAAATTCCGGCCTGATTTAAAAATTAACGAAGAGTGGAAAGTCTTCAACCGACAAAAAGTCGTTAGCAAAATTAAAACATGCTTCGTTCAGCCTTCCGGCTTTACTCCGCACTTCGTGCACTGTACTCAGCCTTACGGCTTCGTTGGTCAGCAGCAAAAACCGCTTGGTAACGAGCGCAAAGCGCGAGTTATCAAAGTGAAAATGATGATTTTCCGCCTGTTATATCTTTCTGTGCTTCGCAGATGTATGCCATCACAGTCGTGAGGCCTTTTTCTTTTGCTTTTTTGTAAGTATCATCTAATGCTTTTGGTGTCATGATACCAAGCTTGATAAAATCAATCAGTCCAGTCTCATCATTTAATTCCATGTACATTGCGATAATGTTCTTGCTGACTCTTCTGAGATATGTTTTAACTGCATCGTTCGGGCATTCTTTCATTGTTTTTATCGCAGTCTTCCACTTGATTTCCGGCTGCATTCCATAATCATACAGTAATTCTTCGCATTTTTTTCTGAATAACGGGATTGCAAGCTGTGTGTCTAATGTGACAGCATCTGCCGTAACAATATATCTTGGCATGAAAACCGTTGCAGCTGGCTTTTTGATTTTAATATATATAGGGCTGTTATCTGGTATCGTATTTGACGTTATTGCTTCTGCGATACCATAAGGCATGTTATCCGATGACAGTGTGACGCTATCCATACCAGGAAAGCTCTGTCTTCCGATATATTTTAACGATGCTGGCAATGTAACCTCCTTAATACAACTCTGCTTAAACGCATAATCCATAATTTGCGTCAGTCCTTCATGAAAAGTTACTTTGCTGATTGCTGTTCCAAGAAATGCACTTTCTCCAATTATTCTAACCTGTGACGGAATTTCAATCTCATGAAGCATGCTGCATTGCATAAACAACCTGCAATCATGTCCAATGCCTATTTCCTCAATGCCATGTCCAAAATCTACCTTTTGTAATTTATTACACAGACAGAAACACTTCGGCATCAAGACCCTCAGTGAATCAGGAAAATATACCTCCTCAGCCTCACTGAGAATGAATGCATACGATGTAATAGTTTCAATTCCATCAGGAATATGTACTGTTCCAGAAATAGCCGATGGATATTTAACTAAAACCAACCCATCTTTTGATAGAAGACATCCATCTTTCGTAGAATAATACGGATTTTCTTCAGTCAATTCCAAAATTGGAAAAGGACTCCACCCTGACAGCTGCTCGTCTGTAATATAAGATTTATCTTTTAAAATAATTTTTATACCAACTGGCAGCTTATGCCGTAGATTAATCACAGTCTGCGCTCGGTTCGCTGTAATGCTTTTAACATTATCAAAATTAATCCCGTCTCGCATCGCCGTCAGTGAAACTCTTTTGTCAGGAAGAATAATATTTTCAGCAGTTTCATCAATATTAACAATAATAGACCCGACAATGACTGCTCCAGCCGGTTCAGGTTTTAAATCTCCAATTGCTGAATTTCTAAATGCATATTCTGCACATGATGTAACACTTCCTGAATTAATGATTTTTGTAGCCATACATCCAGAAAAAGCGTCATCATCAATTTTAGTTGCATATTTCAGGTCTACGGTCTCGTCTTCCTTTTTACCAAAAACGTTTGTCAAAATCTGGCCGTTGTCATTTCTTAGAAGCACGCTTCCGCTTTTTGCGTATTTTCCGTACCAGTTGCTACATTCCACCTCTTTCACATTCGGAAATAATGTATTGGGAATATCAATATCATATACACTGTAATCAATCACGATTTTCCTGACGTCAGGAAATACCTTTTTGCAGTCACCAAGCAGATACTCACGACCAAATGAAGCTCCGAAGCTTACTTCTTCAACACCTGGTTTCACATCAATATCAATACAGTCACCGCTGTTTTTATCAATGGTATAAATCACATCATCTTCTTCAATTCTTTTTTTCATTTTTTTACTCCCTTTCTTGTTGATTTTTATATATCCAATATGCCAAATTTATGCCAGCAAAGAAAAAACGCCCGAGAATTTCTCGGGCGCAATGCTTTGTCTTAAGAATAATATTCCAACTCCATCTCTTCCGGGTCACAGTAGATTTCCAATTCATCCATATACTTCCTGCAGAAATCATACAAATCGCTTTCCGTAATCCCTCTTTCCTTTTCGTTCAGCATCCACGGATACATCGGAACCCACAGAATCGCCGGCGGCGTCCCGAGGTCATTCTCTGCAGCGTAGAACTTGAAGTTAATCCCGGTCTCGCGCCGCATTATCACAGCCAAGACAGCACCGAATCCAGTATCACCAGTTTCTTCATCTTCAAACGATTCTTCAATGTCATACATGACATCTTCCAGTTCATCCTCTTCGGCATCCTCACTTTCGGCATGCTCTAAGGCATCCAGAATCTGCATCTCCTCATCTGTCTGACCGAATGACCCGACATGCTTTTTTAAAAACTCTTTTGCTTTTTCAAAGTCCAGCGTTACCGCATCCCCATCAGCAATTGGAAAACCATAACCACAAATCGTACAAGACATATTTTTGTCTCCTTTCTTATTTTTTTTATATATCCAATATGCCGGATTTCGCCGGCAGCAAAACGCAGCGGGCAAACAAATATGCAGGGCTTCGCGCCCCGCAAACACCCCCGCCAGGCTTGCAGCCTGGACTGCATCGCAAAACTACGTTTTGCTTTTCAGACAGCACCTTCCGGCAGGTGTTTCAAAAAAGCCGCGGCTGCAGCAAGCTACTCCCGGCGCCAGCCGCAAAACACAAAACTTCTGTTGCCGACAAATACCGCGGCAGCCACAACTACTCTTCTGCCGGCAAAAAAGAAGCGCCGCATTCGCGGCGACTCAGGCTTCAGAGCAAAAACTTCTGTTTACAGAGGCTGTTTCCAAGCGCCTGTAGCATACACGCATTCATATCAGCGGCATCAGTCCTGAAATCGTTTTCCAAAACAACCTCAATATCTTCCACCTTATGCAGGCCAAGCTTCATGTAATCCATCAGCTTTTTTGAATCTCCATACTTATAGAACGTCAATATGATATTTTGACTGTGTGTTTTTAGTATTTTTTTTGCTTTTTCTTTTATTTCTCTGTCTTCAGTATTACAATACACCTTCATCAATGCATCATATGACGCATCAAAAGGAGTCTCTGCCGCATCCAGAGCATACATCTGCAGGTCATGCAGCTTCTCATTTAATGGCTTTTCGACAAGCTGCATTGCATCAGAAATGTTTTCAAGGAATTTTCCTTTTACATACCCATCCATTATTTTGGGGATATATACATTCACACTACCAATGCATACCTCCAAAGCACAGTTACATCTTGGGTCATAGTAGTCCGAGGCCTCATCAAGAGGTACGAAATTTCTGACAATCAAAGCATTAAGTATTGACTCAATATCTGATGTGTCATAGCAGTTTATTACTACCCTTCTGACCTTGAGAAAGTTATTATCCGAAAGTGAGACCAGCCTGTACGGAAGCTCTATCTCCTCAGCATGGCACCACCCAAAAGCACCGTATGCAATCTTAAGCCGGTTATTGCATTTTTGCGGGCGGTTCTGAAACTTCAGGTTTCGGAGAGGACTCTCGCAGAATGCATTAGCCATAATATCCAATACCGTATCAGGGATGGTGATATTATCAAGCAAAGGACACCTACGAAATGCACATTCATCAATATGTGTGAGGCCTTCGTTTAATACGACCTCTTTCAGGTTTTCGCAGTTATTAAATGCATAAGGAGTGATTGCCGTTACAGTTTTTGACAGTATGACTTTTGAAGCCTTACTGTCTGTAAACGCATCGCTAGCAATCATTTCTGTACCGGGAGCAATTTCTACAGTTCCCTTCTTGTCTGGCGGCACGGCAATCAACGTAAGCCTTGCTTTTCCATTAGGCATCATCTTCTTTTTGCCATACAAAAGCCCGCCTTTTGAATAAAGCCTTGGGTTCTCAGCATCAACCTCAAAATCTGTAATGCCATCATCTTGAACGTTTTCTATCATTTCTATGATTTTCCGCTCGTTTGTATCGTCTTTGCCGATGCACGCGATTACTTTTTTGTCTTGCTGTATTATTTTCATAAGTTTTTTCCTTTCTTTTTTTTGCTTTTATACATACAGTATGCCGGATTTCGCCAGCAGCAAAACGCAGCGGGCAGCGGTCAAACATTTATGCAGGGCTTCGCGCCCCGCATACACCCCCGCCAGGCTTGCAGCCTGGACTGCACCGAAAAACTACGTTTTGCCTTTCAGCCAGCCCTGCCGGCAATACAGTCACATCAAACATTCTGCGGCAACCAGTAAGCTCCTTTCCGGCGCCAGCCGGCCAACAGCTTTCGCCGCATATCTTTTCATACCAGCCCACACAACCTCTCGCCAGCCCGTAACCTTCATTCCGGCTTGACCGGCCAGTATATTCCCGCTCTCATTCTTTTTCTCTTTTTCTTCCATTCCACTCCACTCTATACAAAGAAGGAAACCGGCAAAGCCGATTTCCATCTCTTTTTCTTGCAATCCCAAATTTAGTCCAAATCTAGTCCAAGCATCTCCTTCGCAATCTCTTTCACTGCTCTTCTCGCCGTCCAGTCAGTATACTCTTCTGCACAGGCCACGCAGTGGTCATACATAAACGCCACCAGGTCACCCGTATCCTTGATTTTAGCCTTGATTTCGGCAATCTTCTTTTCTTCTTCTTTTTTTAATTCCTTTTGCAGTTCCTCTCTCGAAGTATATAAATTTTTCAGCAAGCAGCCGCTGTTTCCACCATCATCCCACTCAATATCCGCATATGGATATTTTTCCGGGTCTCGTACAGAAACTTCTGTTTCGCCAAGTGCCGTAATTTTTGCACTGTGGATGCACTGGCTCCAATGTTCTACAAACCAAACTTTTTGGCCGATTTTTGGATTTTCAATCATTGCTGTTACTTCCTTTCTTCTTTTTTTCTAATTCTTTTTGAAGTTCTTCTCGCGAAGCATACAAATTTTTCAGCGGCCATCCCAGCCTGCAGCCATCATCCATTTCGATTTTTGTATATAGATATTTTCGGGTTGAAACCTCAACTTCGTCAAGTGCGATAAGTTTTGCGCTATGGATGCGCTGATTACAAGCTTCTGCAAACCAGACTTCCTGGCCGATTTTTGGATTTTCAATCATTGTTTTCACTCCTTTTCTTGATTTTTGTTGTATAGTTAATATGCGGGATTTTTGGAGGCAAAAAAAAGCGCCTACAAACACAGGTACCACCTCATCTTACAATATATTTTCCAGCCTCTTTTTCGCTCTCTCTTCGTTCTCTCTGATTTCTTTCCAATTTCTTTTCTATGCTTCTATTTACCGCAGCCACATGCTCCGCTGACACCACAAATGCCGTCTCTTCGCTTATTCTCTTTGCTACAGGTTTGTAATCCAGCCGTACTCGTTTTATCATTTTTTAAGTCTCCTTTTTCGTTTTCTTCTTTTCTTGATAACTCAGGCTTACGCCTTCGTTACCAGATTAAAATTAATATGCTGGATTTTAAAAAACGCATCCTGCATTACTAGGCAAAAAAAACCGCCTGGATTCCTCCAGGCGGCGTATTTTAATGTGCTTTAAAATTGTATACCGGTTTAATTACTTTCACAATATCAACAGTATCTTTGATATTTTCCATAATTTCCTCCATCGGCTTATACGCCATCGGCGACTCGTCAATTGTAGACTCCATTACAGAAGAAGAATATATCCCCTTCATGGACTCACGAAACTCATCAATCCCGACAACATCTTTTGCTTCGCTTCTTGACAAAATTCTTCCGGCACCATGCGGCGCAGAATAATTCCAATCAGGATTGCTTTTTCCAACACAAACCAGTGACCCGTCACGCATATTTATCGGTATTATCAACTTTTCGCCATCCCGTGCAGACACAGAGCCTTTGCGGAGAATCAGGTTTTCTGTATCAATGTAATTGTGTATTGTCTGAAACTCCTCGCAAACATGCCAGCCCATTTTCTCAATGACCGTATCGGCAATATATTTTCTGTTTAACTCTGCATGCTTCTGGACAATTTCCATATCGTGGATATAGTCTTTGAATGCCTGGCCGGAAACATAGCATAAGGATTTCGGAATATGCGGCTCCTGCATCTTTAACGCTTTGATTGTTTTTTCAATTTCTTTTTCCCTACCTTTTGCTTTCAGGTCTGCAATTACAGCCTTGATTTTGCCGCCAACATCTGAATCTTTCAGCTGTTTGTATGCGAGCTCTTGGTAGTGTTTCGCAACTTCCAGCCCGAGATGTCTGGAACCCGTATGGATTACAAGCCATAAGTTTCCGTCATCATCTTTATCAAGTTCGATAAAATGATTGCCGCCTCCAAGGCTTCCAATGCTGCAATAAGCCAGCGATATATCAGCCGTAGCGACCAAATCGCTCAAATGGCTGAAATTGCCAAGCGGCTCATCATTTACATTAAACCCGGCCGGAACATATGTATTAATTACATCATCCAGTTTTGGAAGGTCAACATCCTTTTCTGCAATCCTGACAGCCAGCATACCGCATCCAATATCTACCCCAACCAGATTCGGGCATACCTTATCAGAAATTGTCATTGTCGTACCGATAACACATCCGGCGCCTGCATGGCAGTCAGGCATGATTCTGATTTTCGCGTCTTTGATGTAATCCTGGTTCAGCAATTCTATTACCTGGCTGATGGTCTCATTGTCAACATTGTCAGTGAAAACCTTTGCGGTGTTGTATTTTCCTTTTAATTCAAGCATATTTTTTGCTCCTTTCTTGTTTCTTATTTTATTTTTTATTGTTTACAAGTTTAATATGCTATATTTTTCATACCAAAAAAAACAGAAGCCAGCAGGTTTTCCCACGGGCTTCATATTTTGAGCAACGCCCAGAGTATGACTGAATCTGAATTTTGTATGGTACTTATTACGCTCCCCAATAGGAAGAATGAGTCGCCCCGTTCACCCTTACTTCGCATTTCTGCCGGCATCTCTCCGTTATTTTTTTCAGCCTCGTTTTTCGGTAGAGGAGCACCGCTTTTATATAATATGCAGAAAAATTTAATTTTTATTTTTCTTCTTGCTCTTTACACTTAAAAAATACACCTCATTCCTCTTCCTTCCAGGCTTCACTCCATTCTGAACCTGCTGGCAAATTGTTCGCTCACTTATCTCGGTACTCCTTGATGCGTCGCCAGAATTCAGAAAAGTTTTGATTAACTTGTCCGAATCAAAATCGAACATTCCAATTACATCCTGACAGGTATCCTCATCATCTTCATACCGAAAATAATACGGTTTTCTCGTCGGTCTGTGATATTTTACCTGCCGGCAGATTGTCGTAAGGCTTAATCCTGTCTCTCGCTCTGCTTCTTTGCAGCTGCCGTATCTTCCAAGTTCCTGATTGGTGTATGTATCATACATGACGACCGGTTTAGACTGGCTGTCTTTTCCTCCTTTATCGTTTACAGCAAGTCCATCGTCAAATGCTTTTTGTGTATTTTCTTTTACGGTTGTCCAATACAAATTTTCAACACGGTTATCACTCTTAATGTTATTTTTGTGGCCAACAACACGATACCCATTCGGATTTGGAATGAATGCCTCAGCCACCAGTCTGTGAACTCTTTTTGTAATTACTTTTCCGTTTTTATATTTAATCCCGCAGTATTTGTATCCTTTAACCTCAGACTGAGATTTTTTTATCAGTTTTGGCTTTTGATTATTCCTTCGGTCTATCGTATAGACCGAGCCGTCAATATCAATCCAATGTTCTATCGCTCCGACGATTGGCTGTGCCATTTTTGGAAGCTGTAGTTCTGTATTTTTTTTGTTGTATTTTTTTGTATTTTGTTCCTTCATATACTCAATATGCTGAAAAAATAAGAAAAAAATAAAAGCTTGCCTAGTTTCTCTAGCTGACAGCATTTTTGCGGCCGACATAAATGTCGGTCACAAAGCAGAAACATATTCGACAGGTAAGAAAACCGCCCGGATTTCTCCGAGCGGCATGTATGATTTTTTTTAATAACTCGCCAGCAAGGCTGTACTCGTTACCAGAGCACGCATGATAACTCAGGCTTGCGCTTTCGCTACCAGCATAAATTGATATTTTGCTAAAATTTTCACATAGACTTCCTATCAGCTATTTCAGCCATTTTTGCGTTATTCATTCTGGACTCACCATGTCTCCGTGAATAAGCTAAATATCCATTCATTCGGTCAATCTTGGTGAGGTTCTTTGAACCGCAAATTGGGCATTCGTCCCCAATGTCTGCTGCCTGATATCCACAGTCATCACAATAAGACAATGCCAGGTTGACACCTTCGTAATATCCCATTTCCATGGCTCTTAAGACAAGTGTTCTGATTGCATCAATATTGTAATCAATCGGATATCTGACATACTGAATTTTTCCACCGTTAAATAATTCCCAGAAATCATATTCACGATTCTGTTTTGTAATCGGTGTAATGTCCTCTGTCACATGACAATGAAAGCTGTTACTTACATAGTCACGGTCAGATACATTTTTGATGATTCCATATTCCTTGCGGAACTGTTTCACCTGAAGACCACAGAGATTTTCTGCCATCAAAGAAAAATATTTCTTTTTATCGACTATACTTTGTCCATTTTTCACAAATGGTTTTGCTCTTTCGCTTTTCGCTACTCTACTTTCCTTCTAGGATTTCGACAGTCTGTTCACATTTAACCGCTGGCAAAACCAGCGATATTTAGCACAGGATTCTTGGCGAATTCCCTGTTAGCACGGTTTTTTATTGGCATTTCCTCCAACTGCTGAATCGCAAACCGTACACCCTGTTCCCTCAAACAGGTTAGGCAATTTTTTCAACATGCATCACTGCATGTGCCCCCGCAGAACTCCCAGGGGTTCCATATACGGCATAAAGAATGTGGTCTTCCTTCTTGTACTCCGCTAATTTTTCGTTAATATGTTTCATAACTTCAAGCGTAAACTGATTGTCTTCAACCAGGCTCTTTCCGTTATATAATTCCTGCAGCTCATTCAGCGCCGTAATGCCATAAGACATTGTCATCGGCGGAAGAAGTTTTCGGATTTTTTCATTTGGTTTCAGGTGACCACCATAAAGTCCACCTTCGCAGAACATAATTGGATTGACTGATGCTCTCAGTTCTCCAAGATAATCATATGTTCTTTTATGAAGTCCACGAATCATTTCAAGGTAATAATCCAGAACATCATAGAAGTCTCTGCTTTCACGTCTTGCTTTTGCAAGAATCATCGGCAGATGTAAAGAAACAACACCAAGATTGCAACGACCAACAAAAATTGGCTTGTCATTCTCATCTGCTGGTTCCATTCCTCCGCGTTCATACCACGGACTTAAAAATGCACGACACGTATTTACTGTATGTCACCATACATACTGACTAGCTTTTCCCTCGGAGGCGTCCTCTTCCTCGTCATTAGGCGGCATCTTTGGAAATGGAGCTTATCTCATTTCTACTCGGTTACACTCATCACCGATAGTCGATTAACTCTTATTTTTAAGAGCACAGCTTCATCTGTGGTCCAATCGGACCTCTCCTCCCACAGACCTATCTGTTAGCAGCGTATTTGTTACGCCACACCCGCTAAGCAAGCGGTTGAATACCGTTTTACATGGGCTAATATGCACTTACCCATAGGACTAATCGCAGTTCCATATTTCTGATACATTGTAGAAATATATCCTTCTCCACTCATTGAGAGCCAATCCGGATACATCGTAGATGCAGAACACTGGATACCTGCTTCAAAAACATCATTACATTCTTTTCCTTCACCATGGATATTCTTATCATATAAAAACACCAGCTTCGGGAATAATACAGGACGTTTAAAACCTTTCTTGCCCTGTCCTTCTCTGTGTACATTTAAAATTGTTTTTGCACACATTTTTTCAAATTTTCCTGTTCCAAGTCCAAATGAAAATGTAACAAATGGATAATCGCCTCGGGAAGAGCCAACTGTGTTCAGTTTATATTCAATTCCCTGATATCCCTGCTCCATTTCACGCTGTACTTTTTCCATTGCATATGCCTCTGCTTTATCAATCAGAGATTCTGCGAATGCCGGATTCAGAACATCTGACATTAAATCAAGATATTCTTTCTTATATTTTTCAAAGGACTTTTCGGCATAAGGCCCCATAATTTTATCTACTTCTGGCACAGTAAAACCTCCGTACTGCTGCGCGGCAGTTGATAAAATTACATCCCCCATAACATCAAACGCTGTATCAAGAGTCTTTGGCTCGTTGTACCAAACATTGCCCATCTCAAATCCGCCTTTCATAACGGCTCCGACATTGCAAAGGCAACAGTTGATAGTATCAAGTCTTGCGCTCTGGTCATGCACATAAATATAACCCTGCTTGCAAGCCTGTAATTCTTCACGATTCATAAAGAACTTTCTGTAAAGATTCTTATTCAGTTCGTTAAAGATAAGGCTTCGCTTTGTTGCCACCAGCGCACTGTCAGTATTGGCATTTTCCTTGTCGCCAATATATCTGATTGACTGACTCTTTGTGTATACATCATCCATCATATGGACAAATGACTGTTTGTAGTTACGGTAATCGCGGTAGCTTTTTGCAACCTCTTCATTAATAGACACAAGCGCTGCTTCCACCATGCTATGCATCATAGCAATCGGAACTTCTTTAAGTCCTCTTTTTTTGATTTCGCTTTCAACATGGTCAACGA
Source organism: Blautia sp. BCRC 81119 (assembly GCF_003184505.1). NCBI lineage: Bacteria > Bacillati > Bacillota > Clostridia > Lachnospirales > Lachnospiraceae > Blautia > Blautia sp. BCRC 81119. Next base: position 16,845 of record NZ_QJHD01000037.1, read on the forward strand.
TTGCCTGCTCTTCTTCTTTTGTGAACTTCACAAGGATACGGGATGCACTCTTGCCAACCGCAATGATAATTTTGCTTCCGTCAAATGGTTCACGGGTTCCGTCCTTTTTAACGATGATTACGTTTGCCAGATTGTTTTTACGTGCAATTTCTTTTGCATCTTTCTGGCTGATAATTTTTTTACTCATAACTTTTACCTCCTTAAGTATCATTACTTTCATTATTTGAACAGTCATCAGGCACTTTTTCAAAAAATACTTTGCAAAATATAGTATCTTCTGCTTTTTTTATCCGCTGATGTCCGTTCTTTTCAAGCATTTGGTTAAATTCTTTCTGTTGCATATCACCCAAAGACTTTTTAACGAGGACTACCCTCTTTCTTGATAACTCGCGCTTTGCGCTCGTAACCAGACTTCGAACGGGGATTCAGCCCCACATGCGAAGTTAAAACCGGAGCATTTGACCCGCGGACGACTTTTTGTCGGCCGGGGATTTTCCGTTCTTCGTTAATGTCATTTTTCCTCACCTTCAACCAACATCAATTGCAATGCAGAATAACTTTCCCTGAATGAAAAGATTTCTGTACGTTAACTACACGCTGATTTGCGCTTCCGCGCCATTTTAGCGTAACATCGCGCTTATCTTTTTCGTACCGTCCTTCCACAATGACATCCGCTTTCAGAATAATAAACATCAGGTCATGGTCTTGCCCTGTTTTTAACTGGTGCAGCAGCTGTTCCCATGTATAGCCTGTATAAATCCAAATGGATTTTTTTGCCAGTTCTTTTGAATTTTTAATCTTGGCAATAAGTTTTGCTACACCTGGACGATTGTAAGTCGCCAACGGGTCGCCTCCACTGAAAGTGATTCCCGAAACATAATCCGGTTTCAGTGATTCCAGTAATTCGTCTTCTGCAGCCTTATCAAATGGAATACCTCCAAACCGGTCCCATGTTATCGGATTCTGGCATTCCGGACAATGATGCTCACAGCCAGCCAACCAAAGGACCGTTCTAAGCCCATCACCGTTTTTCATATCTTCGGTTGTAATATCGTGATATCTTAAAGAGATATCTGAGCAATTTTCATTATTCATCATACAAAACATCTCCTTTCTTTTTTTATGTTGCATTTTTAATATGCCTGAAACTTCTAAAAATGAAACTCCAATATAGTCTCCTCTTTGTTCTCGTTTTGGCCAAAAAAAGAAGGTCCCGGAAGTTCTCTCTTCGGTTGCCTTCTTTACTTTTACAATATGCAGAATTTTCTGTTTTGGAAAAAGCGACAGAGTATTCTATTTTTTTTACTTTCACATCATTCCAGTCGCACCGTTAACAAATTTCCTTAACGCATTTTCGCCTTTCAGGCCTGCTGCTCCGTTTTTTAACATCCATATGTTCCCTGACGGCAGTACTGGCTCCTTCGCACGAACAATGCAAGCCAACGATTTTCCATATTCCATACCCGCTTTCACGGTGTGCATAGTCCCGCTCTTTTCTTCGCATTCCACCACAACAATCTTATCAGACAGCATTGCCTGGATTCTGTCGCGTGCCACGAACCGCCATCTTTCCGGTCTCGTGCCCGTTTCGTATTCGCTGACAATGCATCCGCCATTTTGTAAAATCTTTTTTAATAATGCTTCGTTGCATTTTGGATATACATAGTCCAAACCACACGGCATGACAGCAATACATTTCCCGCCTGCTGTTAATGCGCCTTCCAAGCCCGCTGTATCGCATCCAATCGCAAGCCCATTCAGAACTACTGTGCCACACTCAGCCAGAATCTCACCACATCTTTTCGTCGTTTTCATTACTTTTTCCGACACGTCACGTTTTCCAATCAGCGCAACGATATTTTTGTCCAGCAACAAAATATCTCCAAGATAATACAACTTATTCGGTGCATTTTCCATTTTCAGAAGCCTTTTCGGATACTCTTTTTCGCACTTTTTTGTACATTTAATTTCCATATTTATTCCTTTCTTTTTTTTATATTTTTCATTTACAGTATGCCAGATTCTTCACAGACAAAAACGCAGCGCATTTCTGCGCTGCATTTCCTACAAGCTAAACGGCTCCTCTTCTATTTCTTCTTCTTTTTCGTATAATTTTTTTTCCAATGTTTTCAGCACATATCCAGCATTATAAGAAGTCAAATACAAATCACGGTCACAGTCTGCACTCATCTGTAGATTCTCCAGCCCTGAACGCAGTTTTTTTATATCTTCTTTACTAGTTTTCTTTCTTCTTACTTGCAAAATCAAATCCCGGTCAGCGTATGACTGCTGCATGGCCTTTATTATCTCTGCTTCATTTTTCCCTGCAAACGGAACTATCTTTGAATCCTTAGGTATTCCCTGTCTATCTATATTTCTTGCAATCTTCAACTGCAAAGCACGAATCGTCAAATGGCTGTTTTTCATTTCTCTTCGTATCGGTGTCGCGATTTTTTCTGAGGACCACACTGAATACAATTTCTGGCAGCAAATATTCGCATTGTGAGAATCTACTATCTTACTCATACTCTTTGCCTCCTTTTTTTGTAATATATCACAGCCAACAAAAATGTCAAATTTTGCGGATTTTTGCCGCAAAAAAAAGACATCACACAAAGGTGATGTCTTTGCTTAGGAGGAAATTTATCTCTATCGTCATATGCGGCAAAACATATGACGAGTACAAAGAAAGTAAATCTATTTAATAGCGCCCCCATTTTTGCGCTTAGGGGAATAAAGAGAGAAAACTCCAGCAATCAGTTTCCTCTCTTAGTCAAACTTTAAGTTATTCAATTATATTATGACAAAAAAAATATGCAATAAAAAACAGAGCCCTCGCTCTGTCGCACATCAAAACTTTTCTACTACCAAACCATATATACACTTCTTTCCAATCCATCCATTTACATGACCATGATTGTTAGAAATCTGAAATGTTCTTCCACCCTTGATTGCAGAAATCTTATGCAGATAAAAATGTCCTGCAACTTTGCATAGTACAATATCGTTCTTCTTTAATATTGTTTTTTCCGCTACTGGCACACATCTCACAGCCTGTCCAGATTTTAAAATCGGTGTCATGAAGTCTCCACCCCTATGCGGTGCATTGCTCCTATAGAGGTGGTATCTAAAACGGAGCAAAGCTCTGAAAAACACCTCCAGGAGTTACCGATAAAAGGTTTTGTTCTTGAAGCCGTGTCGCTTTCGTCTCTCGAACATAAGGCAAATGAGCCATATGCTGACCGTGCCAACAAAGGACTGTTCACCAAGCCCCCTATCCATTGTCAAATGATGCCTAAGGAATACTTTGGTCTATGCTTTGCTTTGAAAGCGCGTGCATAAAGACGCATTATCTGACTATGCTGCATGTCTGCAAGAATAGCCAGAAGTATCGTTGGAAACGAAAATCTAGTTGTTATGCTGTTTATATCTTTTATGTGAGTCTGCAGGATTCAACATGGCAAACCCAATGCTTTCCGGTGTTGCAAGAAAGTGAAAGTCTGACACGCCTTTCCATGCATCCGGGATTGCCTTTCTGAGGATGTTTGCCGCTCCATTGCAGTCTGCGTTGATGCAGTATCCTTCTTTACATGAGTATAATCCGCGTTCAATACGTCGTCCGGAAAATACCGGGCGGCATTTTTCTTTTCCGTAAACAGGCATATAATCAAACGCAGTAATATCTGCTTTTGAAGTATAACTCTCTTCCTGTTCGATGACATCTATTCCTGCACGAAGTGCTTTATATTCTATCATCTGGCGAAGCTGGAAATGTGGAACAGACACAAAGTTCTGGTTGTTCCTTCTGCCAATACTTGATTTCTGTTTCCAGAGCTTGTTTACGCCAATCACAAGAATCCCGATGCGATGTTCAACACAGTACCTGATAATCTCAGTGCTGATTTTATGCATCTGGTCTTTTATAAAGCAACTGTGCTTACGTGAAAGCGTAAGCAGGTATCTTGATTCTGCATGCATTTTTGAGTGGCCTTGTGTGATTAATGAGACCGCCTTTGCTTTTTTCTTGGCAAAAAGCTGATTTGATGACAGTACTGCACCGCCCTTGTATATTACAGACGAGTTGTCTGTACATGCTATAGCTGCGATGTTATCTGTCCCGAAATCAAGCCCTGCTATATAAGGCATATCAGGATAAAATGGGGGAGCCATATCCTCAATCACAAAAGTCATGATGTATTTATCATAATAAGGCTTAAATGTCAGTATGCGCAAATCTGACTTATGGTCAACGTAATTAATTGAAATGCGCTCTTTTTTCTTAAAACCTGGCAGTTTTAATTCATTGCCTGTAATACATCCATTTTTATCAATAACCGGATAAATCACGGCATCCTGATTTGTAACTGTAAAAGTCTTACGGTTTGATTTGCAGTATCCCGGCATTTTAGGCTTCCCGGTGTAATTGGATGGGTTTTTCTTGTATCCCTTTAAACTGTCAAGCCATGCCTTAAAATCATGCACCGCATCTTTTAAAACATGCTGCGCGGTCTGCATCGGAAGCCCGGCAAAGAAGTCAGGATTATGTGTTGCCCTCATGATTTTATCAAGTGCAGCATATGAGAGGACACGGCGTGGCTTAAAGCTTTTATATACGGTTTCTGTCTGTTTCAATTCATCAAACACAAGCTGTTCCAAATCTGTCCGTTTCGTTTTATTCCATCCTGTAAAGACCTGGCGGATTCGAAAAAGGGCAGCATTATACAGATTTTTAGCAAGAGCAGAATTATCTTCAGCAAATGCAAAAATCTGTTCAAATGATTCTTTTGATATTACCATCGGAATTGCATTTAACATAATGGATGCCCTCCTTTCAAATCTTCTATTATTAATATGCCAAATTTTTATGAAGAAGTAAAATTTTCTGTGGACTTTTTTATGATACACGAATTAAAAAAAGGCATAGTCTTAACCGAAAAAGATTTTAATTCCAATGACCCAATGATTCAGCATATTAAAAAAGTAGACTTAATGTCTGGAAATGTCATCAATTCCGGCGAAGAAGGAATCATCGTAAATCTTGCCGCCGCAACCAATGACTCAGAACTTGGACAGTTTATCAGAGACTGGACTAACTCAAATCCTGACGATATTAAAAATCCTGTTCTTGCCGAGGCATTAAGATACTACAAATCTAGTCCGAAAGGGGTGCATGAAATGTATACAAAATGGGAAGAAGCACAGCATGAAGATAGAATCAATTTCGTGTCAGTTATGCTTGAAAGATTTTCTCCAGAGGAAATCGCAGATAAAATGGGTTGGGATAATAACTATATAAAAGCCCTTAAATCCGAAATCGATTCCAAAAAAGAGTCAAATTAAAAAAACATCGTTAACGCAAGACAAAAAGAGCAGGAAAGATTTCCTGCTCTTTTATCTTGGTACGCGCGAGTTATGCTCGCGTGCACCAAGCCTCGTAGAGGCTGACAAGCGAAGCCGTAAGGCTGAGTACAGTACATCACAAGGGCTGATAAATCGGCTTCCCGTACACGTCTAGCAACCTCCGAACCGACGCCCCGGACTATTTCGGCGTGCCTGGTCTCAACTCTCCACGTTCCTCAACGATAGATGCAATGCAAATACGACGACAAATGCAATTCCAAGCAAACAAAAAACCCGCAGCATCCGCTGCGGGCAATCTCCATAAAACTTATTTTTTTTCTTCGCCTTCCTCTTTCTTCTGAGGCACTCTCCAAGTCGGTCTGTATACCTTCTGGTCAAGCCCGAATACCTTGCCTGACATTTCGCCGGGTTTCAGTCCTTCCGCCTGTGTCTCAAACTGATACATATAAGAATCAATCATGTCAATGTGATGAAGTACCAATGCCTCCGGAATCGCCGGAACCGTTACTGCTTCATACTCATGTTTGCCATGATGAGAAAGAATCAAGTGCTGTAAGAGCATGATATCCTCTTCGTTCAGGCCCTCCTCTCTTGCTACCCTGCCTGCCAGTTCAGCACCAAGGAAAGCATGTCCCATCAATGTGCCTTTAACTGTATATTCTGAGGCGCCAAACTCATTTGTATCCAGCTCAAAAAGCTTTCCAATGTCATGAAGGATAGTCCCGGCTACTAACAGTTCTGTGTTGATGTCACGGCAATCCTTCAGCATTGAAGGTTCCTTGTTGTATACAGAAGTTGTATATGCTGCCATTTTGGTCATACGGTATGTATGATACAAAAGACCGCCACGGATATTATGATGGATAGACCTGCCGGCACCCCAAATCATGAGCTTATCCTTATTCTCCGCAAGGATTCTTTTAACTGTTGAGGCGTACACGCCGCATCTTCCGGCTGTCTTGTATAAGAAGTTATACATATATTCAGACTTCAGCGGTGCACCGCAAATGAATAAGGACGGGTCGGCCGAAGATTCAGTAATTTCACGGATGATATAACTCGGCTCACCTTTATATTCTTCCATCTTTACTTCAATCAAAACTGCCTGTCCTGGCTTAAACATAAATGTCTCTACTTTTTCATTCCATTTTTTGGCAATGACCTGAGATTCACCGTCGCTGATTCCGATGTTCAGAAATGTACCATTATTTCGATTTGTCTTTTCTTCGATGGTAACAATCACACATTCAACAGTCCCGATTCCATTTGGTTTGATTTCTTTAAGTTTCATAAAAAATTCTCCCTTCTTGTTTTTAATAATTTTTTTACTTTTTTAATATGCTGAAAATTTTAACGGCTGAAACAAAGAAACCGGCATTTCTGCCGGTTTGGGTGGCCTGGACAACAAGACGATGTCTAGGCCAGGCATAGAATAGCAAAGTCGTGCTATTCTCATATTTTTTGAATTTGTCTAGTAGCATAAGCGTCGGACATTGAGCACGAAATATAAGATGACAAAAAGATTGGCCGCGGCTTTCTATCTATCAGCTTCAGCGGCAATTGTATCTTTATTTCCAGAACGGTCCGTAGATTTCTTTAACTCTTGCAACACGTGTAGGCGTTACTTTTTTAACTGCATCTGATATAGCACTGCAGGTTTTAGGCAGCTTCTTCTTTGTTTCTGTTGGCTGTAAAATATAATCATGATAGGACTCAGCAAAATACTCAGTTGCGTTCTGTGTTGCATAACTTCTATTGATACCTGTAAATTTAGACTTTTCACTATTATAAATTGCAGCAAAGTCACTTGACCTATCTACGTTTCCGGCAACAAAAGCAAGGAAATGTCCCATCTCATGGTAGATAGTATCATCGCCCACAAACCTAAGTGTGATAGTTCTTTCATGTGCATTAAAGCATCCACCGTAGTTGACTGTCGGGTCATACTTTATTTTGAATCCAAGTTTATCAAAAGCAGATAGAACATTTGCATTCGCTTTTGGTGCCATCTTTTTTGCCAGGCTTCCATTATAGTCTTTGACTGTGACCTTGCATGTCATTGTCACGCCTGCACATCTTGCTGTTGCAGTTGTGGTTCCCGGTCCATATCCAACACCGTCGTATACTACCTTAGGATTTTTGTAAGTCCATATTACCGTAGAGTTTCCGGCATTTAATACTTTCAGGTTCAGTTTTTCAGTTACCATTATCGTTTTACTTGTACAATTTAATTTTGGCCTATTTTTTACAGTTACTTTATATACATATTTTACATTTTTACATGTGACTGAAAAGCTTGCGGTTCCTACTTTCTTTCCTGTAAGCTTTCCGGCTGTGGTCAGAGTATAATATGTATTATTTACTGCCTTCCATTTGAACCCACTCACATTTGGCTTTGCCAGTGTCTTTGAACTTCCGACACAGACGCTTTTTGAGGGCATATTTTTAGTTGTTACTGTCGCAGCATGTGCTGTTATTGCAAAAAATATTATTGAAATCATGAACATAACAACTATAACTGCAAATAGCCTTATTTCTTTATTCTTTTTCATTTGTATCTCCTCCTCTCTTATCTTCATACATCCTTCCATATGACCGCATATACTTTCTTAATTTTTTCTATTTGTGCATTTGTTACTTTTCCGAGTGCAGTTTGTATTGCTTTGTATGTTTTAGGACGTTCTTTTTTTAACCGTGCTGGTTCCAATACGTAATCCCTATAAGATTCAGCAAAGTATTCAGATGCGTTCTGTGTCGCATATGCTTTTCTTACTCCTGTAAACAAATTCTTTTCGCTTTCATATATAGTTTTAAATGTTTCATTTTTATCTGTGTTTCCAGAAATGAAAGCTAAGAAATGTCCAAGTTCATGATATATCGTGTCGTCATTATCACTTAATGTAATGCTCTTCGTTCTTGCTTCAAAATATCCGGCATAAGAAACTGTACAGTCAAATTTCAAATGGAAACCAAGTTTTTCAAATGCAGATAATACCTTTTCATCTGCTTTTGGGCCTGTTTTCCTCAATAAGCTACCATTGTATTGTTTTACAGTTACCTTACACGACATTTTTACTCCACCGTAATTTGCTGTAATTATTGTCGTTCCCGGATTACAAGCAAGCACCGTGCCTTTATAACCTCCAGCTACGTTTGTATTTGAGTTATTCCATACAGCGTTGAAGTTGTCACCGTTTATTATTTTTAATTTAAACTTATCTCCCACGCTCATCGTCTTGTTTGTACAGTTGAATTTTGGCTTGTTTTTTACTGCGATTTTATATACATACTTTACATTTTTGTATGTTATAGAAAAACTTGCCGTACCTGCTTTTTTGCCTGTTACTTTACCTCTTGTTGTTACTGAATAATAAGTATTATTGACAGTTTTCCACTTGAATCCGGTTATGTTTGGTTTTGTCAGTGTCTTTGAACTTCCGACAAAAACGCTTGTTGAAGGCATATTTTTTGTTGTTTTTGTTGCAGCATGTGCTGTTGTTGCAAACAGCATTATTGAAGTTATAAATGCAGCAAATATAACTGCAAATAATTTTGCTTCTTTGTTTTTCATTATATTTTTCATTATTTAATTCCCCCTTATTATTGATTGTTTTTTTTGTCATCGTTTTCGGCCCGTTTTAAGTATCTTCCCGCTTATGCATTTAATATGCTGAATATTTTTATTTTTTTGCACGAAAAATGGCCGGAAAATTCCGGCCAGACTTAAATGGAACTTTTTTAACATGATATTAATCCATTTCCAAAATTGATTGCTCGCTTTTATAAGCTTGCACTTTAGTCGTGAGTTATTAACCATTTTTTTCCATATCACAAAAAGGCAAAGTTGGATGCTGATGGATTTATCCGTGCAGAGGAAAACGACAAACGGACCCAAGTTTAAAAGCTTGACACTTTGTGCTATTTGTTCTATGATGTATATATCATAAATATTAAGTGAGATGGTTATAAAATATGAATTATCCAGAAGCAAAAAAAGAATATAAGCATTCTTCTCATCTAGTGTATAGTTGCCAATATCATATAGTATTTTGCCCCAAATACAGACGAAAGGTCTTGACTGAGGGAATTGCTAAACGGGCAAAGGAACTTTTTACACAAATAGCAGAAGAAAACGGTTTTGATATATTAGACATGGAAATCATGTCAGACCATGTTCATATACTTGTTGACTGCAATCCAAGATTTGGTGTTGAACATGTCGTAAAGCTATTAAAAAGAAAGAGTTCCCGTATATTACGTGATGAATTTCCTGAATTAAAAAGAAAGCTGCCTACTCTATGGACGCGTGCAGCATTCATCTCTTCGGTCGGTGCTGTCTCCTTAGGCGTTGTACAGCAGTATATCGAAAACCAGAAGAACGTATAGAAGAATTTAAGAAAGGAGGCCGGCATTATATGGCGAAAAGTACCACCCCGTCTTTCGTTGTGACGAGACGAATCATAACTGACGACCGTGGATATGACAAATTAAATAAGATAATGAGGATTACAGAGCGTATGTATAATGCCGGCGTAAGACACTGCATTAAGCAGCTGAACGAACTAAAAGAAGATATCTGGTATAAATATTGTCTGGGCCAGTTCTTCGCGTGCAAGGATGAGAAGGAAAGCAAACGATGGAGCAAGGAAATATTCATATGTGCTGCAGCGTATCAGCTTACCGAATATGACCTTCATGCATATTTCGGAAGAGGAAAGATTTCCGGATATGAAGGCGGAATCGGAATCAATATCGTACAGAAAACTGCTACGGCTCTCTATAGCGCAGCGAAGAAGGCAATCTTCGGAAAAATGATTCATTTCCGTAAATTTGAAGAAACATTTTCTTTTGAAGATAAAAAGGCAACATCAGGTATTATTTACAAAGATAAAGCAGATACCGTTACGGTATGCGGCACAACATTTAAATTAAAACCAATCAGAAAAAGCGATATATGGCTTCAGGAAGCAATGAGATACAAGGTAAAGTATTGCCGTGTCATCAGGGAGCCTTTCGGGATTCATTACCGCTTTTTCCTGCAGCTTGTAATGGAAGGCGTTCCGCCTCAGAAACATGCGATTGGAGCCGGAACAATGGCTATTGACCCAGGGGTTTCAACCATGACTTCATATAATGGAGGCAGGCTTTCCTTTAAAGAACTGGCTCTGGATGTCAATAAGTATCAGGAGAAAGTCATCAAGGAACAGAACCGCCTTTCCAGGCTGACAAGGATTAACAATCCGGAATGTTACGACGATAAAGGTGTACATATCAAGGGTATGCGGGTTCAATATTCAAAATCTATGAAAAGGGCAAAGATGAGACTCCGTACGGCATACAGGAAACAGCGCGTATATGTAGAGCAGTCAAACAACAACCTTGCCAATGAATGGCTTGAAGCTTCAGGCTCTGTGGTGAAGATTGAGACCATGAATTATAAGGGCTTACAGAAGAAATCTTCAAAGACTGAAAGACAGGATGAGGGATTTGCTGTGACAGATAAGACCGGAAGGAGACGCAGCATCCGTAAATTTAAACGAAGAAAGCGTTTTGGGGGAAGTATATTGAAGCATGCTCCGTCAGGCTTTTTGTCTACGATTAAGAGAAAAGTTATAGCCACTTGTGGAATTGTGATTGATGTAAGTGCTTCAAAACTGAAGGCAAGCCAGTATAATCACGCTTCAGATACATACGAAAAGGTATCGTTAAGCGACAGGGAAAAGATAATAGACGGCCATATGGTACAAAGAGACTGCTACTCTTCGTTTGTTATATTTTATGCAACCGATGATAACGAACCTGACAGGAAAGGATGCCTGAACGGTTTTGAAAAATTCTTAATATGTCAGGATAAATTGATAGAAGAAATGGCACATGATAATTTCAGCAACCCGAATTTCGGGACGAAACTGATAAATATAAAAAAGCAGCAGCTCCGTAAAGAGCCTGCTGCTGCGTAACTAGAATTATTCCACAGGCTCAGCTGCGAGCCCGCCTTTGTATATGTCCTGCATATACAGTGTAAGTACAGAGACAAGATTCATCTGCTTATCTTATGGAAAGCTTAAGAGGTAAAGTCCATCGTCCAATATAATCGTCTTATAACCCTGCAATACGGTCATTCCCGTCGGGTGCGGAGGATGAAAAACGGTGGCGTATGGAGACATCTAACCGGTTCTCTTTTGGGAACCCGCCAGATTTATCTGTGCGGAGCAGTCAGCTTATATACATTTTTAATCTTTGTAATTCTGTCTGGTGAATTTTGGATGGTCTGAACTGCATTTTTTACATATGTATATGTTTTAGGCCTGCTCTTTTTCAGGTTTGACTCATTCAAAATATAATCCCTGTAAGACTCCGCGAAATATTCTGAAGCATTTTGTGTTACATACGCTTTTCTTACTCCTGTATACTTGGATTTTTCAGTCTTATAAATTGTTGCGAATTCACTTCTTTTATCTACATTTCCGGCTATCCATGCGAGGAAATGCCCTAATTCATGGTATACAGTATCGTCTACACCATGAAGCGTAATGCTTTGATTTAAAGCTGAAAAATATCCCGCATAATAAACTGAGCCATCATATATTAACTTGAAATCCAAGTCTTCAAATGCCTTTAGTACGCATTCATTCGCCATCGGCGCAGCCTTTCTTACAAGGCTTTTTGAACTCTTTTTTACGGTCACTTTACAAGCATATGTAATACCTTCATATTTTGTAGATATTTTTACAACTCCTACGTTACAACCAGTAACATTCCCTGACGAACTTACTGTTGCAATCTTTTTGTTGCTACTCACCCAATTCCGTCCACCTGTCGTATTCAGAAGTTTCAGTTTGAAAGAATCCCCAACTTCCACTTTTTTTGATGTGTAATTAATTTTTGGCTTATTTTTTACATTTACGGTATAAGTATAGGACCGGCTTTTGCTTTTAGCTTTGATTTTTGTAGTCCCTGCTTTTTTTCCTGTTACTTTTCCTGCTTTGGAAACTGTCGCAATTCTACTATTTATTGAGGTCCATGTCACCCTCTCTCCCTTTGCCGGGTTCTTTAGTTTTATTGTGGTAGAGTTTCCGGTATATACAGAAATCGGTGTTCTAGAAATGCTTGCAATATACCTATTCGCAGCATGCACTGGGACAGTCATAAAAAATACTATAGTCAAAAGCATAATAGTTAACATAGTTTTTTCTGCGTTTTCTTTTACTCTCATATTCGTTATCTCCTTTGCCACTTGGCAGTTCTTTATTTATTACCAATATGACAAATAAAAAACTATAAATGAGCAAGTTCGTGATTTTGCATAAAAGAAAGACACCTCGATTCCATGTGTTGTATAATGAAAGTGCCAAAACAAACATTTGCAACATTTACGAAAGAAGGTGTCTCTC